>JAKQIZ010000134.1 GCA_029561465.1 Deltaproteobacteria bacterium
CGCCCTGGAGGGAAGGGTCGACATGACTCCCGCCGGGACCAAGGAGGCAGTCTCCGTCACCGTCGGCACCAATGTCAACACCGGCGACATCATCCGCGCCAAAAGCAAATCCAAGGCGGAAGTAACCTTCACCGATGGCAATGTCTTGAAAATTGCGGAGAATTCCCGGATTCGGATTACACAGTACCGAAGCGAAGAAGGACAGAAGAGTTATTTCAATCTCTTTCGGGGTAAGACTCAGGTAGCCGTAAACAATCTCAAGAAGGGAGCTAACTTTGAGGTTCACACCCCGACAGCTATTTGCGGCGTTCGCGGCTCCATTTTTATAAGCATGTACAGCAACGGTCAGAGCAGCTTTGTCTTTACCCGTGGCTCTGGCTACGGTTATAATGCCAATCAGCCTGACAAGATCGTAACTATCCCCACCAAGGTCATGATGGTTGTTCCCCGGGCCGATAAGACGCCTTTGTTGAGACCGGCATCGGATGTGGAAATTGATAAGCACATCAAAGATACAACTATCTTGGAAGAAAAGGAAAAGAAGGAAACTTCCCAGGAAGAAAAGAAGGAGGGCCAAGGACAGAAGGCAGAGGCCAAGAAGGAAGGAGTTGCGGAAACAGAGGAAAAGGAGGAAAAGAAGGCCGAACAGGGTCAGCCCAAGGAAGAACCAAAAAGGGAGGCCCAAAAACCGGTTCAACAACAGACTGCCCAACAGCAGACGGATCAACAACAACCGGGCCAGCCGTCACAGCCGACTACTGCTTCTACGACATTGACGAGCTCGCTGGAAGCACCTCCCATGACAGACCCAACGGCAATGATGGTAACACAAACTGCCAAACTAGCAGAACCACCGGCTCCACCACCGCAGCCGCCGCCACCACCGCCACCCACACCACCGGAAGAACCGAAGGACAACACCCCACCGGCCATAACCTACACCTCTACACCCCCATCCAACTCCGATGAGGATGCGGCGAGGCTGAGCTACGAAGCCAATGAAAAATCAGATTTTCAGTATCGAGTCGACAACGGGAGCTGGCAAAACGGTGCATCATCCACCACCGTCGGCAGTACCTCATTGACGGAGCTTTCCGAAGGGAACCACACCTTTGAGGTCAAGGCAACCGATGCCCTGGGAAACACGAGTACTAAGGCCTATTCGTGGACAACGAACTACGCGAACGGCCCGAGAGTGGCAATATCCCCCCTGGCCGCTGTCCCCACCAGCAACGGTGGAACGGATGTGGATGTCAATCTGTCCAGCACCAACACGACCTACAAGTATAAAGTTGACAACGGGATCTACCAGTCCACCGATCCCTCCTTCACCATCTACGGACTAGGCACCGGCGATCACACCCTCTATGCCTTCGGCCGTGACGATGCCGGCAAACGCGGTCAGGAAACTTACAAGTCCTTCACCATCCACCGCTACGACTACATCGGGAGGACATGGATGAGAGGACTGGAGGGATCTGACCTATATACGGAAGATGTCTCCGGCATGTTAGCCGGTGTTTTCAACCAGGCCTGGGGAAGCTGGAAGACACAAAACCAGCAGGAACCGGGGATGGGCACCCCGGCCTTCCAGTGGACATCCTACTCTGGTAAAGCCAATGACGCAGCGGACTTGGCGAATTCCCGGATCTATTACTGGCTCAGCCGGGCTTCGGGGACGGCTCTTGACGGGACCATCTCCGGGACATCATCTGAAATGACATATCTGACAAAAAGCATCCTCGGCACTGGTTCAGACGGAGTGATCTCTGGAGCGTATACAGACTTAAACTGGAACTTTACCGATACCGGCAAGGGAAAATACATGGAAACACCGCTCGCCTTCTGGGGTTCCATCAAGCAGGGCGAGGCCAATACTTTTATGACCTGGAACGGGACAAACAATGTAATGATCAAAGACGGCGCACTGACCGGTATGTTAGCCGGAACTACCGACCTTTGGGCGAGCCCTTCCGTCACCGGTCTGGGAAGCTACACCAATCCCAACAACCGGAAACTTTACAAGGGACGCATCGACCAGTCGAGCTACGATCTCAGTAGCGGCAATTTCCGGGGCGGTTTCGCCGGCATCATCAAACCCCTCAACGCCTCAGACAACGTCTATCCCTCCGAAGGATTCGGATACGCCATCTATATCAAAGATCCGGCCTCTTCCGGTCTTTACGAAACCGGTTACCTCCAATTCAAGGGCGATGGCCAAGATACATATGACGGCGTCATCTTCCCCGGCATCGAGATGTGGAAGCAGACGGGAACGATAGTGAAGACCAACAAGGGAACCACCTCCTTCGCCCCCGGCCAAATCGACGCCTATATCATCTATGAAGATACGACCCGACAGCGGCGGATTTATGGAAGCGGCATCGCGGGCGCCAACGGACAGCCCCAGGAATGGATGATCTCGGGATACACCAACAATCGTTCCTTCTATCTCCAGGGGCAGTCATGGCGGATATGGCACAGCGAAAGCGGCGGAGATTTCTCGGAAACGCCGGGAAGCACCTGGACCGCCGATTACGGCGGCAGAGACGTCAGCGGGGGCATTGACGTCAATTACGAGATCGGCAAGGTAACCGGCTCGATCTGGAACGAAGAGAAGATCGCCGGGACGGTCTCCGGCAAGCACCTGGGCTGGCAGGCCATGGGCACTTCCTCCGGCCAGATCATCGGCAACGTCGCCGGGGCGGGCAACTGGCAGGCTGTGGGCGGCGGCGCCAGCGATTCGGAGAACCTCCAATTCGCGGGCCTCATCGGCAACTGGACGAGCAGCAGCCGGGAGGGGGCGTCCCTCATCTATTCACGGACAGCCAAACCGGTGGAGACGATCATCATCTACCCGTCGTCAAACGTCTTCCCGATCCGTTTCAATGCCAACTGGTCAAGTGATTCCAACTTCGACAGCCATACCTGGATCGCCCCCCTGGCCAACAGCTCCCGCTACTATCACATCTATTATGGAAACGAAGGGCTTACCGGCCCCAACAAGTTCCGCTACCCCTACGCCTATCTGGATGACGACAGCATCGGTTCCAGACAGGAGAACGTCCGCTATTACATGTTCCAGCCGGGGAAAACATATTATGCCGTCCATAGGTACTCTTCCTCCATATCCTCACCTTCCGTAAACGTAAGAATATTCAGCGGTGATAGCGATGATAATCCCATCACGGGCACTTATTCAAAGACCTTTGCAGATGACAACGCCTACTGGAGCGTCTTCCGGATCAATGCCTCCCTGGATCCTTTAGCTGAGGTCACGGTCTCGAGGTACGACACTTACGGACTGAGTTCTCCAATGGATCTCAACAGCCGAGTGACCAGCGAAGGCTCCATTATCGGCATTATGGGCGGAACACAGAGCGTTGTCCACGGAGCGACAACGGCCGACATCCCCGTCCGCTACATGGGCTCCTACACCCAGGCCACGCAGTACAACCGCTTCTGGGGCCAGGAGCTCATCGCCTACAAGGACAGCGCCCAACAATACATCACCATCGACGACGGGACTTTCTACGGCGCCCTGGGCGGCAGTTTCCGCCCCGACGCGAAGCGTGTCCAGGGGATCTTCCATACCTTCGCCATCAACAGCAGCGGCTACGCCGGTCTCCTCCGCGGCTCTTTCGGCACGGGAACGACGGAGGGAACGGACGCCGGCATCATCTATCCGAACATCGAAATGTGGGAAGCCGACGGCAAGGTCAGCCGGTTCGACATGAACATCAACTTCGGTTACAGCCCCGCCAGCCTGACCGGGAAATGGCACGAGATATCCGGCGATCCTAGAGATCCCTACGGGAAGGACAACTGGTGGGGAAACAACTCCTATCTCGACAAAGGACACCTCTCCACATGGAACGACAATCTGGGAATCTACGAAGGAGGTTGGGGGATGTTCCTCGCCTATACCAACCCCACCTATACCCAAAAGGCCGCCATGACGGACCGGGAGGATTACCTGGACATCTACAAGTTGAAAAACGACTCCGCCAACACCTTCGGCGTCTGGACCTGGCGGGCCCTCGGCAAATACAATGCGCCCTCGGACTACACCTATCCCAAGTGGATCATGGATGCGGAATTCAAGCAGCGGGACGGCAACAACAACGAAAAATGGCAAGCACAGTTCATGGCCTACGGCAATGCTTGGGCCGCCGACGGCAGCTTCACCGGTCGGGTTATCGGCCATGTCGCCGACGCCGAGCAGGGTTTCACCGGCGTGGCCGCCGGGGACACCGTGGGGGCCTATAACGACAGCGAAGATCCCGTCAGCGCCACTTATGAATATAACACCTTCGGCGCTGTCTCCACGGGCAGTTGGATCAACACGACGACCTTCCTCCTGATGATGGACGATACCACAACGGGAGGGGGAAAGGAGAAACTTGCCGCGTTGGGTTATCCCACCACGGAGATGATCCTCAACGACCCGACGAGGAATCTGACGGGCGATCTGGCCAGCAAACCGGAAAACGCTTTCATCATCAACAATCTGCGGCTCTTTGCCCCCACGGACCATGACCTTCTGAAGATCTTTGCCACAACCTCCGCCCATTCCCGCAATGACCAAACCATCGATCTGAATGCCGGCTCTCTCTATCCCGTTACGGGAAACAACGTTGAATTGCCGATCTACGGAGCCTTACAGGCCAATTACCTGACCGGCGACGGTTCCGGCAACTGGGCGGGAAGGCTCAACGTCCTCGGCGTCTTTGTAAAGGAAGACGGCGCAAAAGTTCAGGCAATCGTAAATGGACCAGTAGCGGGACAGTACAATGCCTCTCAGTTCTCGGGAACGACAACGGGCACCTTTATCCCCGCCAACTTCCTCAGCCGGCTTTCGGACGAGGGGAAACGGGCTTATCTGAAATATTACAACGGTTCCGGCAGTTTAATAGAAGATGGTTATCTGGACGGACTTCTCGGCCCCCAGAATCCCGTTTCCTGGACGGAGTACAGCACCTACCCGACCTATACGGAACTGGCCATGACGGGCGTCTGGTTCCCCGGGGAAACGGCCGTCCAACGGAGCCACGTCTTCAACTTCCCGATTTATCCGACAAACTTCACGATGGAACCCAGCGCCGCCAACCGCTACACCACCTCCTCCGGCGCCTCCTTCTGGGGCCATCTGGCGGGTATCCACCAAGTTTTCAATCCAAGCAATACCCAGGACGGTTTCGAGGCCCGGTTGGCTACGGTCTTTGTGGATAAAGACGGCAAGGCCGGTTTTCTCTTCGGCCAGATCGGCGGCCCCAACGCCTGGAACCCAACTTCCTACTGGGGGTTCGATTTCGCCAATCAGACCTTCAGCATCGACACCTGGCAGGAAAAGGCCAGTCTGGTCGAGATCGGAACGACCTCGGTCACCGATGCGTCGGGGTTGAAGACATATCTGAGCGGTCACACTACCGAGTACTCGTATCTAGGCGGGATCATGGAGCCCGCCACACCGGCCAAGATCGGCGCCTTCTTCAGCGGCGACAACACAACCCCCCTGGGGGCAATATATATGGAGACCCAGAACACTCCCCTCGCCCAGACCGTCACGGCCAACTACATGGACGACGGCAAATGGGGCGTCTGGTCCACGGATTTCTTCGGAACATATCAATCGGTCACCCACGACTACTGGCTCGGGGAAATAACAACCCCGGAACCAGTCGGGGAACAACCGGTGCCGACGAAGCGGATGGGGGCGACGATCTACGGTGATCCCTGGGAGAACAACCGCCTTGCCGGCGGCGTCATCGGCCACTGGGCGAGCGTGGATGCCGCCCTGACGGGGATAACCTTCGGAAAACTCCTCGGCACCTTCGATCCGAAAAATTACACATACCAGGCTACCGCCGCCGGCGGTTTCCTGGAGACGGCGCAGTATCTGGCGATGACGGAAAATACTGCGGGACGGGAAACCCTAAGGAGCATCAATGTACCCTGTGTTCAGGTAGGTGTTGCCAGTCTAACGGGAACAACGGGCGATCTGACGGTGAATATGAACGATGCCAAGTTTTTTGCGTTCTCCACAGGACAGGTCCCCCATATCTGGGCGACGAACAGCGTCAACGGCAATTTCACCAAGACCCAACCACTGAATACAACGGTGAACATTGCCGGCAGCGGTCTTACTGCCGATTTTACCGTCAAGAACTGGAACACGGGGACAAACCAGTGGATGGCCACGGTCACCAACGGACAGGGCGGCATCACCGGTGGCGGCAGTAATGTCCAGAACCTGCAATTTCGAGGCGCGGCGGCGGGAAAGATCAATACCCCCACTTCCTTCTCCGGAACCGCCGCCGGGGTGGCAAAGCAGACTGCCTTGCCACCCCCACAGTAACCGTACTTGGCCGTTTTCAAACAAAGCAGCGGGAATCAGATGATTTGATCTGTTTCCCGCTGCTTACATCTGTGGATAAAAGAGGTAAAGAGACGAAAACATGATCTGTGGAAGGAGAAGTAATAATTGTGGATAAATTGGAAAAAGGGATAGCAGCACAAGCAGCTCAGGGATTTTTTTCCTGCGCTGCCAGCACCTCGAAGGTGCTGGGCGCTACCCTCCTGAACATTTTGCCGCTGTTGACTTTCTTGGTCAGGGCGGAAACGAGGCTTCCGGGTTCCATGACCATATTGAAATCTCTTTTGGCGCGCATGATGATTTCTGTTAGATGCAGTGGTTCTTTCGCTTCAATCAGTATATCATATACTGTTCCGATTTGTGACCTTTGCTTTCTACGTGGAGGCGGTTCTGGTTCCGTATCATCTTTTAGGAATTCTCGAATAATTTTCAGTTGTGATCTTAGGAGTGATTCTTGTAATTTGGCCCATTCTTTCAAGTCCATGACAAGCTCCTTTCACCGGGTATTGTTTAGCACATGATAGTCAGTAAGTCAAATAAAACTTTTCACTTACTACTGTCTATTGTTTCTGTGACGCAAGATAACCCGTATGTCTTCTTACGTCAAGAATGGGTCGTGGATTGGAATAAATTGGGTTGATCGATTGAAAAACGGAAATAGAATTGCCCTAGCGAAAGGACTCTTGGAGTCTTAAATTGACTCATGTTTCACAACGGTTTCTTTACATCCCCAAAGAAAAGATGTATGGAAAGCCACGATCGCCAATGGAGGTTATATATAATGAAAAAAATCGCCCTGTTCATTTCCCTGCTCATGCCTTTTTTTCTCGCCATGCCGTTAATGGCCGCGCCTCCCCGGGGAACCGGTGGCATTGCCGGCGGCAAGATCGGTATCGTGGATATGCAAAAGGTCCTGCGAGATTCGAAAAACGCCCGGAACATCCGGACGGCTTTCCTGAAGGACGTGGAAAAGAAACAGGCAGCCATCAGAGCCAAGGAAGGAGAAGTACGCAAACGGGAGGAGGAATTCAACCGCCTCGCCCCCAACGCCTTCGAAGAACGTAAGAAGAAAGCGGAGCAGCTAAAGATCGAGGCCAGAAATCTCCAGCACCTGCGCGAGGATGCAGAAGGGGAACTGAAAAGAAAGGATGCGGAAATAACTCAGAAAACCATTGGCGAAATCATGCAGGTAATCAGGAATTATGCCCGGAACGAACGCTTTACCCTCATCATCGACCGCATGGCCGTAATCACCGCCGATGAAAGTGTTGATATCTCCGAACGGATCACCAAGCTCTATGACGCCCAGAAGAAGTAAATAAGCTCCATTCCGTTCCGTTTATGTTTATCATTCTAAGGCGACAGCAGCCGCTCGGCGGCGATGGGCGTCACCATGGTTTTGTCCACGCCATTGGGTTCCCGGACAAAGACCAACATGAAAGGGATCGTCCCCTGGGGGTTGATCCGGTCATTTGGAACATCGCTCCCCTGGGGAATGGCCAGTTCCCGAAAGATCTGTTCTTCCGACATGATCGCCAGCTCTTCGTCGCTAAGAATATTGCCGCAAAAAGAAGCGCTGTCTTTAACGAGGGCACCGACCAGATCATATAGTTCCCCCCGAATCTTGATCCTCGTCATTGGATAAGAAGAGGTATTCATGGCCAGTCCCTCCACGACGCGTATATTTCCCAACAGCGGATTGGCGACGAAGCGCTGACGAACATCCGCGATCCTGACCTGGGCGGGACCGACGGCAGCCGGCGCTTCCGGGGTCGTTCTCAGCCCCAGTCCGGGGAAGAGGACATTCAATTCGCCCATTACCATCTGACCGTATTCCGGAAAGACGAACATTGCGCCCCCCGTGGCGGCCAGGATCAGCATGATCAATCCCAGCACCCAGACGCGGATTTTTTTTGCCCCCCCAGAGGGTGCCGCCGGTCCCTCCTCCCGAGCATCCTGAGGCGGCGCAGATAAACTCGCAGGAATGGTCATCCGTTCCCGGAGGGGGGCATCCTCTTCCCGGGCAGACATACCGGTCGTATCGATCTCTTCTCGGAGGGAAGCATCAACACCGGCCGATGGAGGCGTCTCCCTGCCTTCCGCCACCATGGGAGCCAACCCTTTTTCGTCGCCGCCGCTCACCGCTCCCTGATCCGGAACCGCGCGGATCGTAGAAAGGGGCGGATGCTGAAAGAAGACGTTTTGACAGCGGCTGCAGCGCACCCATGCCCCCTCGAAACCGAGCAGGGTTTCATCAAAACGGTACTTGGTTCGGCACAATATACATTGAATGATCATGGCTGCCTCTATAAATTCGTTACGATGTAAACATCGGGGAAAAAGCGCGCTTTCTCATTGAAGTCCAGACCATAACCGATGACGAAACCGTCATCGAGTGTGAACCCCACATAATCCGCCTCGAAGCTCACCTTACGGCGCAACCGCTTGTCCAGGAAGGCACAGACCTTCAGGGAGCGGGGTCCCCGTTCCTTGAAGGCCCGGACCAGATAGGAAAGGGTCAGGCCGGTGTCGACGATATCTTCTACAATCAGGACGTCCCGGTCTCGGATCTCCATTTCGATGTCCTTGGTGATGACGATCTGGCCGGAACTCACGGAGCCGGAACCATAACTGGCCAGCCGGGCAAAATCGATGATGCAGGGAATCTTGAGCCGGCGGATCAGATCGGCCATGAACACAAAGGCCCCCTTGAGGACACCGACCAACACCAGTTCCCTGCCCGCATAGTCCCGGGAAATCTCCTCGGCCAGTTCCATAACCCTCCGGTCGATCTGATCCCGGGAATAGAGAATCTCTTTCTGCATATTTTCCATGGTCCACTCCTCCTCAGTCAAGACCCGGAGGTCGAAAAAAAGTTTCCGGAACGGCCTCCCCCGCCGGGAATGCTAAAGGAGAGCATGTCTTTTGTCAACGATAAATTTAAGGAAAATCATTTGTAATTTCGATATGTATCGATAAATTCCCCGATATGGCGGGCGATGATCTCCTCCGCTGCCCGGACATCCTCCCGGCAGGAAAATTCAGAGCTCAGGCTCATGAATACTTGGTCGAAACGGGATTTTCCCATCCCCAGAGCCTCATAGTCGATATATTTGACCATATACTGGGAGCCATCGAAATAGTACTTCCCCAGGCGATGCACATCCGCAGCCCGAAACGGCCAGGTCAGCTTGAGACTGAAGAAGGACCGGGTCGACTCATGAAGCGGGCCGCTTCGGAAACACTCTGGATCCGGCGTCTCATAGACGCCGTCGCTGATGAGCCGGAAATAGCTTTTAACCAGATCGATGTCTGTAACCACCAGACCGTAGAGGTACCAGTCGTCAATTACATGGAGGAGGGAATGTTTTTCCGCCCCGGACAGGTAATGATAGCTCGGGCAGAAATGGCCATCGCACAGTTCCCGACCGTAAAAGGACACCTCCCGGTAGTCCACCCCGTCATTCTGCAGGGGATGGAGGAGGCAGCCGACACGCCGCTCTTCCAAATCGAGAAAACCTAAATATTCGCAGCAATAAATGACCTCGTAGCGCTTGGTCATGTCTTCGGTATCCCGGATCATCCGGGCGAATTCCTCCAGGCCCGCCGGTGATCTATTGGCACGGCCCATGAGGGCGGTACGTCTTCGCAGACGCCGGACCAGGGTGTCCCGGGAGCTGTCGGCATAGTTGTACAGACCGCAACAGGCCCCGCAGGACTTGCACGCATCGGGCTGGCAAAGATGGGGAAAGTGCCTGGTGTCCATCACTCAAACACGACGGTCTTGGAACCATAAGTGAGGATACGGTTCTCCAGGTGAAGGCGGACCGCCTTGGCCAGGACCACGCGCTCCAGGTCCCGGCTCTTGAGCTTGATGTCGTCCATGGAATCGCGATGTGTGATCTTGATGACGTCCTGGGCAATGATAGGTCCATCGTCGAGATGCTCGGTTACATAGTGGCTTGTGGCGCCGATGATCTTGACTCCCCGATCATAGGCCTGCTGGTACGGCTTAGGACCGGCGAAGGCGGGAAGGAAGGAATGATGGATATTGATGATCTTATTATGATATTTTGAGATGAAATCACCGGTCAGGACCTGCATGTACCGGGCTAGGACGACCAGGTCGATGTTCTCTTTCTGGAGCACTTCCAGTTCCCGTTCCTCCTGCCTCGCCTTGTTTTCCCGAGAGATGGGAAAATGAAGGAATTTTATCCCAAACTTTTCGACCAGGGGTTGGACATCCAGATGATTGCTGATGACCAGGGGGATCTCCGCCTTGAACTCCCCCATTTGGCGCCGCAGGAGCAGGTCGTAGAGGCAGTGGGGATGGCGGGATACAAAGATGGCCAGCCGGGGAACGGCGTCGGTGAAGTGAAGGTCCCAGGTCATTTGAAACTGACTGGCCACGTGTTTGAAGACCAGGCCGATTTCCTCCCTGGGGATGACAAAGCCGTTGAGTTCCCATTCGATGCGCATGAAGAAGATCTTTCTCGTCATCGAAGTGTGTTGCGCTGCGTGGACGATGTTCCCATTGTGGCGATAGATGAAATTGGCGATGTTATAGACGAGTCCCTTCTGGTCCTGGCAGGAGAGAAGCAGGATGGCATTGGCACCCTTATTTTCACACATTATAGCCTCAATATACGGATCCGCTTATTATACAACTAATTGTAATCACTGCGTATTAATTTCACCAGCCGCAGGATGTATCTTTTACAACATCAAGACGCAACTTAAATCCGGCGTTCAATTACGCTGGTCCGGAAAACCCGGCGTTGTTTAAGATGCAACGGGTGTCGCTTGAGGTCGATCACCCGCGTCCGGAAAACCCTCATCAAGAATGAGGAAGGTTTTCGTCTCTTTGGTAGCTTTTTCCCGTTGCTTCTATATGAGGATTGGGATTGCAGGTCAAGGGCAAAGATGCTATGAAGACCACATTCGAAAAGGGGTCGCCAATAATGAAACATATCGAAAAAATAGTGCTTCCCACGGGATTGAACCTTAATGTCTGGGATGCATCCCGCCGGATCGCCGCCGACACGACGAAGGTGGAGCTGGTGATCAAGATGAATGTGCCCTTCGCAGCCGATCATTTCGACGCCGAGGACCACTACCTCAAGACCCGCCGCGTCTTTGGTCTGGAGGACACCTACGAATACCGGAAGGAAAGGACATTTGTCGCCACCACAGAAAAGGATCGGGTCTTCGCGGAGCTCCTCGCCGATTTCAAGCGCGATGCCTTGCCCTATCTGGCCAAAGAAGATTTCCCACGGCGCTTTTCCCAGTCCAAATACCGCGAGATCATTCGCAACTGGTATAAATACAAAGATCGCCTCGAAAGCGCCTGATCTCCCTGATGATAATGAACGATAGAATATCCCGGGACGACCTCCCCTTCTTGGGGGCACTACCGCTGGCGTCCCCGAGCAATGAGTAGTAGTAAAGTTAATGACATCGTAAAAAGATCCGCAGGCAAGGCGCGCGAATCCTGAGGAATGAGGCGTACTTGTGCGTACGTCGCAGTGACGAGGGATGAAGCGCAACGAAGCATCCGGACTTTTTACGAGGGCGTCAAAGTTAATCAAATAATAAATTCAAGTTAGTGGAGATTAGCTATCAACCGGTTTGACTTCCCAAAGAGGGCAAGCCGGTTTTTACCGCAGATCCACACACCGCCCAGTACAAATTTTAATCCTCGCCAATACTAAGTTCACGCTAACAATAAACATGTTTCGTATTTACAATATAATGTTATAAATCTTAGTATAATTACAACCCTTATCTCACATATTGTTATTATATTTTCAACAATCGACGTGAAAATTCCTTGACTTAAAGCTATTGCTTATAATATAAGCCAGTGAAGGTATATTTTGTCCTTTCTTAAATACTTTCCTGGTTTCATCGCTTCTTTTAATTTTTGGTCATTTATCCTGCTTTGGAGGGATTAGATGTATAAGAATTGTTTTGTACTTGTCCTTTTGATCTTTCTTTTATCGTCATTTATCCCACCTTTAGCTTTCGGACAATTGCCATCGGTTCTTCAAGAGGGCATCACCCAGTATAAGAATGAGAATTATGAAGAAGCCATTGAGATACTGACAAAGGCTCGTCAGCAAGACAAGACATCATCGGCGGCAGCCTTTTTTCTCGGTCTTTCCTACAAGCAGGCCAATGAATATCAGCGGGCGCTGGACAACATGCGTGATGCG
>JAKQIZ010000135.1 GCA_029561465.1 Deltaproteobacteria bacterium
CGCCCTGGAGGGAAGGGTCGACATGACTCCCGCCGGGACCAAGGAGGCAGTCTCCGTCACCGTCGGCACCAATGTCAACACCGGCGACATCATCCGCGCCAAAAGCAAATCCAAGGCGGAAGTAACCTTCACCGATGGCAACATTCTCCGCCTGGCCGAAAACAGCCGCTTACGGGTAACGCAATATCAGCCCGAAGATGGAAAGAAGAATTATGTAAACCTCTTTCGGGGCAAAACCCAGGCGGTAGTGGATAAGCTTAAGAAAAATTCGAGTTTTGAGGTTCACACCCCGACAGCCATCTGTGGTGTCCGCGGCACCGTTTTTTACAGCTCATACATCAACGGTCAGAGCAGCTTTGTTTTTCAAAGCGGTGCCGGCTACGGTTATAATATCAATCGCCCTGACCAGGTAGTAGCAATCCCGGCCAAGGTATTTATGGTCGTACAAAGTGCAGACAAGCCCCCCTTACTCCGACCGGCAACGGATGTGGAACTTGACAAACACCAGAAAGACACAACCCCTGCCGCCGCACCTAAGAAAGAGGAAGCCAAAAAAGAGGAAGAAAAAAAACCGGGCGAGGTCAAAGCTGCCAATGAGGAAGGGAAACCGAAGGAAGAGAAGAAAGAGGAGCAGGCGAAAGAAGAGAAGCCGAAGGCAGGCGAAACAGTAGCAAAAAAAGACGAAGGCAAGGCGGAGGAGAAATCGAAAACCGATACTCAGTCAAAATCTGATAATCCGTCCGGAGAACCACAGAGTAAAACAGCGGATAAGAATGGGGCCAAGCCCGCAGAAGAGGCCCCTAAGCAGGTTGTCGCTTCCACCAACGCCGACCGGAACGAAAGATCCGGGCCGGTAGATATCGTGGCCAGAACCGACCAGAGCCAGACAAGCAATACGGGAAATGCTGCCGAACCAGTGACCGCTCCTGCCACGGCTTCTTCATCGCCTCCGGCGTCATCCCCAGCATCGGCTCCGGAAAGCGACATGGCGGCGATGACCATG
This sequence comes from Deltaproteobacteria bacterium, assembly GCA_029561465.1. Lineage (GTDB taxonomy): Bacteria > Desulfobacterota > Syntrophia > Syntrophales > UBA8958 > UBA8958. The sequence continues at coordinate 1,004 of JAKQIZ010000135.1, forward strand.
ACGCAAGCCCTAATGACGGAAAGAACACCCGCTCCCCAAAATACTCTGGAAACCGTCGTTGTTGTCCCGGTACAAAAACCGGAGATCATCGTCACCAAGGATAACACGCCACCGGAAATTTCTTTCAGCTCCGGACCTGTTTCCCTAACGAACATGAACACGGCAACGTTCAATTACAATTCCAACGAGAGGGTCGATTATGAATATAAACTGGATACGGACAGCAATTGGTCTATCGGCCCTGCTTCAACCCAGAACGGCAGCACAACCATCAGTAATATCCCGGAGGGGGCCCGGACGCTGACGATCAGGGCAACCGATGCCGGCGGCAATGTCTCGACCCAGTCCTACTCCTGGACCACCGACTATACCGCCCCCAACGTATCCATAGACTCCAAACCCAAGTCCATAACCAACCAAAACTCCGCCTCCTTCGGCTTCAGCGCCGACAAAACCGTGCAGAACTACAGCTACCGCATCGACGGCGGCACCTGGACGGACACCACCGACAAATCCGTCGCCCTGGCCAACCTTTCCGCAGCCTCCCACAGCTTCGAGGTCAAGGCGACCGACAAGGCCGGCAACGTCGCCACCGTACAGTCCTACTCCTGGACCACCGACTATACCGCCCCGACGATTGAAATGACACCTCAGGCTTCCGTGCCAAAGGCCAATCTCAAGGCTGATGTAGAGATCAATCTGACCAGCGATAAGAATGCCTCATACGAATACAAAGTAGACGATGGCAGCTATACGGCAACCGATGCGTCGCTATTGGTAGCCGATCTTTCCCCGGGCACGCACACCGTCGTCACCCGGGCCACCGATGAAGCCGGCAATGTAAGCGCCGAACAATCCAGTTCCTTTGCACTGAGCCGCTATGATGTTACCGGCAGTGCCGTCATCAAGGAGACATCCGGCAGTCAGACCTTCATGGGTTCTAATGTGAATGGATATTATGCCGGCATCTCCAATCAATCCTGGGGTGGCTGGAAGACCCATTATCAGGGCGCCGACGGGCCTCTCCCCACCGGTGGCCCCCTGGCCCTGGAGGCAGGCGCGGCAAATGAGACGGAAGGTTATATCTGGTTGAGCAAGGCGACGGTAAATGTCGGTGACATGGGGAACATCACGGGAAGTTCCTGGGACATGACCTATTTGAGCTCCAGCAGCCTCGTCATCGGTTCGGGGAGCAACGGCGCCCTGTCTGGTACGAATGGCACGAACTGGGAGATCTGGGATGACGGCGCGGGTAAATATACCGAGACACCGTTGTCCTTCTGGGCCACCTTCCGTACCGATAAGGGATACTACTTCCGTTCGTGGAACAAGACGGGAGAGGGAACTATGGAGAGAGACGGCGACCTCAAGGGGATGATCGGCGGCACTGAATCCCTGCTGAGCGGCTCGCCAGGCTTCACCGGCCTGACCGGCTATAACAATCCCAACGGCCGCTCCCTCTGGTTTTCGGAACTGAAAGGGGAGATCGTGGACGGGAAGACGAAATTTCTTGGCGCCGCCATCGGCACGGGCATGGGGGCAGACGTTTCTTTTGAGGGCAGGATGGTGGCTCTTTACTCGCGAGCCGACGATGCCAGCAGTACGGGCTACACCGCCGGTCACCTCGTTTCCGGTTTGATCACGGGAGAGGACTTCCAAAGCATCGATATGGGTAAACTCAGCGGCTCGCTAACCGCGACGGATGTGGGCAGGACCGTTGTCACGCCCGCCGGCATCGACTATGGCAGTTCCGACGTAAATGTATCTGCAAGCTCCTCTTCACCGAATTTCTCGGGGAAATTTTCCGGGGACGCAGGCAATATCACCGGCCGGCTGGTCGAATATGTCTTCGCGTATCTGCGGGATCAACAGGTGGAGGACAGCAACCCCTATTGGGGAATCGCCGTTGCCGACTTAGGGGGCACCTACGTCAGTGACCCGGCGAATCCTTCCTCCTGGAGCGCCCGCTTCGGGAGAAAAGACGCTAACAATAACGGCATCCCAAGGCTCTTCGGAATTCACGATGTAACGGGAACCGATTGGTCCGCCGGTAAAATGGCCGGCACGGTGAGCCCCAGATTCATCAACACCAGATACAGCGGTGGCGTCAGCGGCATCAATCCCATGACGGTCCATCTGATGGGCACGTACAACAGCAGCGACAAAACCTGGCAGGCGTCAACGATAGGGTTGGGTAAAGCGACGCCATTAACCTTCGTGAGCTTATTGCACGATACCACCTGGAACGGCCAGCGCCTGCTTTACCCGCGCAGCCCCGATTACTCCGCCGCAACTCTTGTCGGAACCTATAAAGAGCCGTTGCGATTCGAGGTCTCCTGGACCGGAGAAGATATCGGCTATCAGGCCCAGGCCATGATCCCGCGGGCTCTCCCCAGTGACAGGCAATCCTATCATCTCTACAGGTATCGCACAGGCAACGCCGGCTATAACAGCTACCGCTATCCCGGCGCGTATTTCACTTCCGACGACAAATATGAAAGCATCAAAATGTCCGTCTATCAGCGTAATAATGGCAACACCTATTACTATGTTCGAGACTACAATGCCAATCCCACTTCATTTGCCGACGTAACTATCAAGGTTTTTAAAGAAAGCGATGCCGACCCGGTCGCCACCATAACGGCGCCGGCCAATGAAGGTGACGTCTGGTGGAACGCATTCCGCATCGACACGAACTGGGATACAACGGAATCAGATTTGGCCAAGCGAGATTATACGGCGTCGCTGTATCGAATCAACACCACCGACCCCGACAAATCGGCCATCGACACCCAATTAGTCAATACCGGCTCCCTAAGCGCCTTAATGGGCGGCATGGAGAGTATCTGGACCAATGTGAGTGTACCAATCCGTCTCATGGGTTCGCTTCCCGACGCCACGGGATTCAACCGCTACTGGAGTCAGGGACTCGTGCCTTACAATTTCTCCAAAAGCCAGTACATCACCTATGACGACGGCACCTACTTCGGGTTCTTGGACGGCATCAACCGGGTCAACTACGATGCCATGGAAGGACGGATCAACGCCCTCTACATCGACCCCGACGGGAAGGCCGGCATCCTCAAAGGGAGCTACGGCCATGATGCCGCCAACTATCCCGGCAAGTCCTATCCGGACATCGGCCTCTGGGAGGCCGACGGCGCCCTGGCCCGGTATCAGATGAGCGACGGCACCGGCATTACTCCGGCTGATCTCTCCGGCACCTGGTTCAGCGTCGGACAAAATTGGGATCCCTACAGTAAAACCAGTGTTAGCGCTACCGGCGAGTACATAACCCGTGCTCATTTCTCCTCCTGGAACCAGGATGAAATCTCCTACGTGGGCAGCGGCCGCAATCTCCAGGAACGGGAGGCTTTCGGCCTCATGACCGATTCGTACTTCGGCAATCCCTCCTATATGAGTAACCGCGAGGATTACCTGGAGACCGTATATTTGAAATCAGCAAATGATTTCGGCATCTTCCACTGGGGCGCCGCGGGTCGTTACGACGTCACAGCCGGAAGCAGCGCCAACTGGCTCATCGGTACGGAATTCAATATGGAAGTCAATCCTCCCTCGGACAACAGGATAATAACCCGGTTACAGATGTTTGCCTACGGCGATCTCTGGACAGAGGAGAGGTTTACCGGCAAGGCCGTCGGCTATGGCGCCCACGGCGGCGCCGGCAAGGCTATGGTAGTGGCCGGGGAAACCCTAGGCAGCTACAACGACTCCGTCTCTTATTTCTTTGCCCTCAGCGGCGGCGCCTGGCTGACCGTCGATCGCTATCTGTCCATGCTCGGCGATGCGGCTGGAAAGCAGAAACTGATTGACCTCGGTTTCCGGACTACAGAGGTGCCGCTGGCATCGGTGGACAGCAAGGCACAGACATTGGAAGGCGACATTTCCATTCGCGATCTAAAAGTGTTTCCCCTCGATTTCCCCTCCGCCGCTAATAATGTCCTCTCCCTCCTAACCGCGGGGGAGGTTTCCTCCACCGGTTCCTCGTGGTTTGACAGTCGTTTCTACCCCATTACCGGCGTCTCGTCGGAACTGCCGGTTTACGGCATTGCCTCGCGGGATTACCGGACCGGAGAAA
>JAKQIZ010000166.1 GCA_029561465.1 Deltaproteobacteria bacterium
CAGCTTCTCGTAGGCGCTCTCCCGGTCCAGGGTCCGCTCGTAATGGCCGTACAGCACCGATCCCCGGATGGTCCGCTCCATTTCCGCCGGTTCCAGGACCCCCAGGCGGCTCCGGGGCGGAAGAATCCAGGCCCGCTCCACGACGGTGGGGATCCCTTTGGCATCCTGGACCGACACCAGGGCCTCGCCCACGGCCAGCTCCAGGATGGCCTGGGCCGTGTCGAGCCGGGGATTGACCCGGAAGGTCTCGGCGGCGGCCCGGACCGCCTTCTGGTCCCGGGGGGTGAAGGCCCGCAGGGCGTGCTGGACCCGGTTGCCGAGCTGGCCCAGGACCGTTTCCGGGAGATCCAGGGGGTTCTGGGTGACGAAATACACCCCCACCCCCTTGGACCGGATGAGCCGGACGACCTGCTCGATCTTCTCCACCAGGGCCTTGGGGGCGTCGGCGAAGAGGAGATGGGCCTCGTCGAAGAAAAAGACGAGGCGGGGTTTGGGCGGGTCGCCCACCTCGGGAAGCTGCTCGAAGAACTCCGACAGGAGCCACAGCAGGAAGGCGGCATAAAGCCGCGGCGACTGCATCAGCCGGTCCGCTGCGATGATGTTGATCACCCCCCGGCCGTCGGCATCGGTCTGGAGGAGGTCGTTGACATCCAGGGCCGGCTCCTGGAAAAACAGGTCCCCGCCCTGCTCTTCCAGGACGAGGAGGTTTCGCTGAATGGCGCCGATGCTGGCCTTGGAGACGTTGCCATATTCCGTCCGGAATTTCTCCGCGTTGTCGCCGACAAACTGCAGGACGGACCGGAGGTCCTTGAGATCCAGCAGCAGCAGGCCGTTGTCGTCGGCGATCTTGAAGATGAGGTTCAGAACTCCGCTCTGGGTATCGTTGAGCCGCAGGATGCGCCCCAGCAGCAAGGGCCCCATCTCGGAGATCGTGGTCCGGAGGGGATGCCCCTTGGCGCCGAAGACATCCCAGAAGACCACGGGATAACCGGCGAACTCAAAGCCCTCGAGCTTCAGCTCGCCGATCCGCTCGTTTACCTTGGCGTTGTCTCCCCCGGGGCGGCAGAGGCCCCCTAGATCCCCCTTGACGTCCGCCAGAAAGACGGGAACGCCGACGGCGCTGAACTGTTCCGCCAGCACCCGCAGGGTCACCGTCTTGCCCGTGCCGGTGGCGCCGGCAATGAGTCCGTGACGGTTGGCCATGCGCGGTAGGATGGCAATATCCCCCTTTTCTCCTCTAGCGATCGGCAATGCGGGCGCCGCGTCCTTCATGATCCCTCTCCCTTCCTGCGCTTATTTCTTCTTGGCATCCTTCTTCGCATCCGCCTTAGCCTCGACGGCCACCGCCTTCATGATGTACTCGATGGTCACTTTGGAACCGACCTTCAGGTCTCCCTTCACCTTCGTGTCTTTGTCCCGGGCGATCTGCCACTTTTCCTTGCCCTTCTGGACGGTGATGACGTCATTGGTCATCTCCAGGACGGGGCCGGTGACCTGATAGGTCTTGGGACCCGCCGCCAGGGCCAGGGATACGGTCAACAGAACGATCGTCGCCGCCCAAACGATTTTCTTCATAAGCCATTCCTCCTTGGATTTTTATGATCGGATCATCCGGTAAAGACCAGTTAATGTCAAGGAGAAAACATTATTCTTCCCATCCGGGGCGGATCGTGGTACCCATGGCTGGCAGGCAAAATCCGGGGCCGGAGACCCCGGGAGGACAACGCCCGGAAATATGAACGGGTATCTTCAGGTAAAACACGTCTGATGGTTTTCCGTCGCAAGAGGATAAAGTGAAAAGATTTATCTCGCCCTGGTTGATCTCCTGTTTCTTCACCCTTCTGATGGGCTGCACCCAGGAGCAGATGATCTTCCATCCCGAAGTCCTCCCCCGGGATTATCGCTACAACTTCTCGGATTCATTTACGGAAGTAAACATACCCGTGGCGGGGGCGGTGATCAACGCCCTCCACTTCCGCATCCCGGAGGCCCGCGGGGTGGTCCTTTACCTCCACGGGAACGCCGGCAGCCTCCGTACCTGGGGCGACGTGGCCCGGGATTTCACCTCCCGGGGCTACGAACTGTTCATCTTCGACTATCGCGGCTTCGGCAAGAGCACGGGGCGC
>JAKQIZ010000172.1 GCA_029561465.1 Deltaproteobacteria bacterium
GCGGCGATCTCCGGGAAGGGTGAGGCGAGCGGGTCCACCACCCCCCGCCAGGCGAGGGAGTGCCAACCGTCCGCCCCTTCCGGTTCGGTCTGGCCGTCTTTGATCCCCCGCCACTTGTTTTGTGCGGCGGCGATTTTCTGACGACCTTCTTTTTCAGCGAAGGCCCAGGCCGAACGGCGGAAAAACGGCACCGGCCGGTCCATGCCGGCGGCGTAGAGGCCGACGAGCTCTGCCAGGAAGCGGCGGGCTTCCTCGGGCGGTAGGGCGTCAAAACACAGATCCCCGTTGAAGGCCAGGTGGCGGGTCGCCGGAACGACGCCCGCGGGCCGGACCGCGCAAACGGCCAGATGGGATATCCATGCCTGGAGATGGTCGAAACCACGCAATTCGTCGCAGCGGTAACGAACAATGCCCTCCGGGCGTAGATCGCCGCTGTCCACCGTGAGCAGCCACGTCTTCCCAAGGATATCCAGGGGCAGATCATGCCTCCGGGGGGCCAGTAGGGGCGAATTGGTCGCCGCCAGGAGGCGGGCGGCAAGCCGGGCGAGGACGGGCCAGATCCGGGACAGACCGGCCGCGGCGGCCGACCCGCTGGGGCAGGCGGGCCGGGCCCTGATGATCGCCAGGGCCTCATCGAATTCCAGAACCCGCCGTCGAGCCTCGCAGGCCGTCACGACGAAGCCCGCCAGATCCCGCTCTTCCGTGAAGCCCATGGTCAGTGGCTCTTCGTCGTTGGGGATGTCCTCGGAACGGACCAGATGGATTTGCAGCCGCCGCTGAAGGAAGAAACGGCTGGAGTTGCGGAGAAACGATTCGAGGTCGGCGGTTGTCAGGGCCGGGGGAGCCGGGTCTGGATCCGCCGGGATCACGGGCATGCCGGTGAAGAACGGCGGCGCCGGTTCCCGGGGATCGCCGTCCTCATTATCGCCCGGGTAATCATTCTTTTTGGACGTGGTGGTCATGGAATCAGAAGCGCCGGGAGCTCCGATCGCCGCGGCGTAAGAGGCGGCGTGGCTGTAAAGACGGGGATCTGATCCGTCGAAGTACCGCCGGGAGAAAGGCTGCGGAGGGTGGACGACGGTGAACCGCCGGCGGGCGGAGCCGATCTCGGCGGCGGTGGAGTCGGCCGGGGAGATGGCCCGGGCCAGGTAATCCCGGAGCTGGGCCACCAGCACTGACGGGGGCAGCTCAGCATTATCGCGGCGGTCCCGCCCCGGATAGGAGATGTGCAGGATGTCCCGGGCGGCGAGGATGGTGGCGAGGAAGATGCCGCGATCCTCCCGGCGGCGCTGCCGATCTCCTCGCCGGGGCCGGCCCTTGGGGATCAGGTCGAACTCCCGGGGGCGTTCCCGGACCGGGAAGGCGTCGTCGCTCATCCCGACGAGGCAGATCACCCGATAGTCGAGGCCGCCCAGGGCGGCGAGGGAGGCGAAGGTAATCGTCCCACCAGGGGCAGCGCCCCGGCGCGCCGTATCGGCATCCGCCAGGGCGGCCCTGACGATCCGGGTCGAAAGCCCCTGCGTCAAACCTGCCGCCCGCCAGCTTTCCGCTAGGGCGGCGATGGCCCCCACGACCCGGTCGTACTCTCCCTGATCGTGGGTGGCGGGGTGGGTAAAATCCGCGAGAATGCCGTTGAGGATCTCCTGCCATTCCCCCGCTGCCGGTAGCGTTGCGAGACGCCCTTTCCAGTAGGCAAGCCGCCGCACGAAAGCCCGGAATCCGCCCAGCGTTTCCGCCCTTGGTCCCTCTACGCCGTCAGCGGGCAGGATGCCGGCGAGGGGCTCCATCAGCTCCGGAAGCGCCAGACCCATAAACAGCATATCCAGACCCCGTCGGAAGGTGTGGCATTCCTCTTCCGGCAGTCCCATTTCCCGGCGGTGAGAACCGTCCAGCCCCCAGTGGATGCCGGTCTGGTTCAGCCACCGCCGGATCCGCCGCAAACCCTCCCGGTCCAGGGTAAAACGGCGGGCGACCGGTTCCTGGCGGAGCAGTTCGAATACCCGTCCGGCGGGCAGGCGCGACGACAGCAGATCCAGGGCCTCGATCAGGAACCGGAGATAGACATTGACGCGTGAGGGGGAACGACCGACAACGGCGTAGGGGAGGAAATGGCCGGGGGGGGCCGCTCCAAACACCGCTTCCACGGCGGGCGCCAGGGCGTCGATGTCGGGTGTCAGGACCGCCACGTCGTCGCACCGCAGGGTGCGATCTGCGCCGAACAGCGCCAGGAGTCGATCCTGGAGGACCTCCAGCTCCCGGACCGGGCCATGACAGCAATGGATCTCGATAGTGTGATCATCGGCGGCGGGGGACAAACCGCCCGGCCGCAGATCCTCCATGTCCAGCAGGGAGCGCTGGAGATGAGCGAGGAGCGTGTCACCCGCCGGCACGGAGAATTCCGCTGTTTCCGACGCCTGGGAGGTCATGGCCTCTTCATAGATTAGGTCGATGGCGGCCTGGGTGGCCCGTCCCCAATCAGCGAGCAGCTCATGACCGACCTCCGCGTGGGCGTCTTGCCGTCTTGTGGCCAGATAGGCCAGGCGGCGCGACGGCACGATCTCGAACCAGTATTGGCGGCAGGGATTGAGCAGATACAGGGTGATGTCCATGATGGCGGCGAGTCGGCGCAGGGCGTGCAGGTAGAGGGGCGGAATAACCGGAAGGGCGAACACGGCGGCGCTTTGCGGTAGCGATGACGTCCCTTCGGGGCGGTCCGGCGCCAGCGACGACCGATATCCGAATAAGGAAAGCAGGGGATGAACGCCCTTCAGGGATAGCTCCCGGCCGATGGCCAGCCATAGTTCTCGTTGCCAATCCTCGTCGGCTTCCATGAGGGGCCGGCCCCGGAATTCGGGGATCCCACCCCCGGCATTCCAGGCCGCCAGCCAATCGGGGCGATAGGTGGCGTAATGGTCGAAGACCCGTGCCACGGCCCGGGCGAGGTCTAGACGCATCAAATCGTCGGCGCCGGCGAGAAATCCGGCCAGACGGGGAAAAGCGGTAAACCGGTGTTCCTCCAGAAGACGCAGCACCAGCCAGGACATGATCTCGGGATCGACGGGGGAACGCTCCGGCACGGAGGGATCGACGGACCGGGCCAGTTGCCAGAGCCAGTGGCCGAGAAAACTGAATTTTACATTAGCGCAGATGTCCAACTTGCGGGCAATGGCGAGTTGGAGGTAACGGGTGACGGCGGCATTGGGTACGATGACGTGCTGGGGCGCGAAGGGGTCCGCGGGTATGCGGCCCAGTTCCTCCATGAGCAGTTGTCCCAGGATTTCCATTCGATTTGAAAAGACGATGCGCAGGCTCATCGGTCCCGAAGATTCAACATGGGGACGCTCTCCCCAAGGTGCTGTTGTTCAGGACGCCAACCAGCGCGATCTTCTTTGCCGCCGGTCGCGTCCCCCCGTGCGCGGTTTTTCAGGTCCTGAAAGAAACTCTTTATTCCTTCCGTATCGAGGCAGTTCAGGCAGTCGCCCTTTTCCTGCCACCCCTTCCGGGCGACGGCGATGCCGTACTCCAGGTAGTCGAAGCCGTCGAGGCGGTGGAGGTCGGGATTGACGGCGACCTTCACCCCTTTGCGCTTGGCCTGAATGCAGTGCCGCCAGTCGAGGTCAAGGCGCAGGGGGTTTGCATTGATTTCAATGACCTTGCCATGCGCGGCAGCGGCGTCGATGACCGCGTCGATCCTGAGGGCATAGGGTTCCCGGGCCAGCAGGAGACGGCCCGTGGGGTGGGCGAGGATAGTGGTGAAGGGATTGGCCATGGCCCGGCAGATCCTCCTGGTCATGTCTTCCTCGGACATCTGGAAGTGGGAATGGACGGCGGCGATGACGAAATCGAAGGAAGCCAGGATTTCCTCGTCGTAATCCAGGCGGCCGTCCGGGAGGATATCCGCCTCTATGCCCTTGAAGATATGGAAGACGCCGCCGTAGCGCCCATTGATGCGGTCGATTTCCTCATGCTGCTCCCGCACGTCCTCCGGGATCAGGCCGCCGGCATAGGCGGCCGCCTGGCTGTGGTCGCTGATGCCAATATACTCGTAACCCCGCCGCCGGGCCTCCGCGGCCAGGGCCTCGATACCGTCCGCGCCATCACTGGCCCGGCTGTGGATGTGCAATATCCCTTTTATATCGTTCGGTTCTACAAGGTGGGGCAGGGCGTTCCGGGCGGCCGCTTCGATCTCTCCCATGTTCTCCCGCAATTCCGGGGGGATGAAGGCCAGTTCCAGGGCGGCGAAGATCTCCTCCTCGCTTCGGCAGGGTATGTTTTCCTCTCCCCGGAAAAGGCCGTATTCGTTCATCTTCAGACCATAACGCTTTGCCCGTTCCCGCAGGGCGGTATTATGCTCCCGGCTGCCCGTGAAGTGATGGAGGGCGTAAGGGTATTGCAGGGGGGAAACGATGCGGAGATCGGCGTTGATCCCCTCCCGCAGGGTGATGCTGACCTTGGTGTCCCCCCGGGCGATGACGGCGGCCGCCTCGGGCAGGGAAGCGAAGTAGGCGGCCAGACGCGGCGGATCAGTGGTGGCGGCCAGCAGATCGATGTCTTTTACGGTTTCATTTCCCCTCCGCAGCGATCCGGCTACGTCGGCGGCAGAGACCTCCGGCCGGCTGAGAAGGGTCGCTTGGAGCCGGAGCGCCGGGCCGATCGCCTCTCCGTACAGGCGCCGTTCCCGGTAATGCTTCAGGGCGGCGATGCCCGCCAGGATCTTTTCCTGTAATTTCCGCCCGAAGCCCGGCAGGTCCAGGAGACGGTTTTCCTGGGCGGCGTATTCCAATTCTCCGACGGTGGCGATGCCCAGCTTCTCGTAGAGGAACCTGATCCGTTTCGGACCGAGGCTGGGGATTCGGAGCATCTCGAAATGGCCGGAGGGGATGGATGCCTTTAGCTCCCGGTGGTAGCGCAACTCCCCCGTCGCCGCCAACTCCTCGATCTTCCTGGCGATGGCGGTGCCCACCCCTTTGATTTCGCCAAGCCTCCCCGCCGCGATGATCGCTTCCAGATCGTCTTCCCGGGCCTCCAGGCTCCGGGCGGCATTGGCGTAGGCCCTGGACTTGAAAGGGTTTTCCTCCTTTAGTTCCAGCAAGAGGGCCAGCTCGTCGAGGGCGGCAATGATTTCTTGTTTCGATAGTTTCATGCCGACGGTCATGACTGCTTGGTTTGGCCGGCCGTTTCCCTTTTCGCGAGCCGCGGCGGCGTTTTATGTCGTTTGTCCAGAAGGTGCCGCACCGCCAGAACGGGATGGCGGGAGATCATCCGCGGTCCGGAATAGCGCATCACCTCCCGGATGCGCTCCCGCATCTCCGGACGGTAGCAGTGGACGGGGCAAGCGGAGCAGACGGGTTTATCCTTGCCGAAGCGGCAGGCCCGGGTCCGTTTCCGGGCATAGGCCAGCAGCTCGCGGCAGAAGGAACAGAGCCCGTCCCGACCGTGATGATCGCGGCAGAACATCTCGATCATCAAACCGATGGTATCTATCTCCCTTTCCAGCCGGGCGCTCATTTCTCAACCATCCTGATGCCTTGTTAAGCATCGCTGTTTGTCCCGGCCGGGAACGACTCTATCCCGTGCCGGAGAAAAATACTCTCGGCCCGATTGAAACCGGGATAAGCGAAACCTTGGCGCTTGACCACCTACATTGTTGATGTTTTATCCACGGTGCCGCCCGTAGGCTTCCCGCCACCGTCGGTTCGGTGCCCGTCACCGCAACAGTAAATTCTTGTTTCCCGGATGTCAAGAAATGATCCCCGCCGGATCGGGCAAGAATGAATAAACCACCAGAAAAACATCGGGATTAGTCTTGACAACCGAACATGAAAGGTATATAAGCGCCGTGGATGTGCGGTTAAGGCGAGCACAGCCATTCACCGATCCATACATTTCAAGCCATCACCTCAACAAAAGAGCGTCTTTGCGCTTGAAATCCCTGAAGTTTAAGGAGATGACCCGGCCGTGATGCGATATACCTCCAGCAGGACAGGCAGGCCAAGAGGCGTCAGAACCACCTCGGTAAATTTACCTATTCATTTCATCAAAGCAATCACAGGGCAGCAATACAAGATATATTCTATCAGCGGGGCATTATGCCCGGATACGGTACCCGGTGGGAGAGGATTTACGGCCGTTCCGGAAAAACAGACAAAATTAACCGGCACAGGGGGGGCTCTAAAAGAGGCCTAAAAAGCCGGTGAAGAGGAGAGAAGGAGGAAGAGATGAAAAAAGTACCGCAGAAGTTGGACAAAACAAGGAAGGATTATTACAAGGACGCACCGATCGCCAAATTCGGCGAGCGGAAACCCGATTATTCCGGGATGGGTAAGAAGATCAAAAACGCCTTCAAGGGGTTGCGCGAGGTGGTTTGTGTCGAGGCCTGCCGGACTCCATATGGAGTCTTTGGAGGTTCTTTGAAGGGTTTCGACGCTCCCCAGCTCGGTGCCCTGGCCATCAAGGAATGTCTGCGGAGAACGAACGGCAAGGTCAGGCCCGAAGATGTTGATTACGTTTTCATGGGTCAGGTAGTCCCCGCGGGCTGCGGTCAGGTGCCGAGCCGCCAGGCGACGCTGCTAGCAGGCCTGCCGGAGAGCGTTCCCTCCATTACGGTCAACAAGGTCTGCTCATCCGGGATCAAGACCGTCGATCTCGCCGTCCAGATGATCCAGACGGGCCGGGCGGAGATCGTCATCGCCGGCGGTCAGGAGAGCATGAGCAACTGTCCCTACTCCCTTCCCGACATGCGCTGGGGGAACCGCATGGGACTGCCCAATGGTCGCATGGTTGACCTCATGGTCTATGACGGCCTCTGGGATGCCTTCTACAACCGCCATATGGCCATTCACGGTTCTGAAACGGCGGATGAATTTGGCTTCACCCGCCAGGATCAGGACGAATGGGCCTTAAATTCCCAGATGAACGCCGTGAAGGCCATGAAAGACGGCAAACTGGATGACGAGATTTTCCCCGTGGAAATCAAGAAAGGGAAAGAGACGATCGTTTTTGACAAGGACGAGGGACCCCGGCCGGGGACGACTCTGGAAGGTCTGGCAAAATTGCCTCCGGTTTTCAATCACAAGAGCACCGTAACCGGAGCGCCCGGCGGCGTCACGGCGGGGAATGCCCCGGGCGTCAACGACGGCGGCGACGTCTGCCTCCTCATGAGCCGTGCGAAGGCCGATGAACTGGGCATGAAGCCCCTGTTCACGATCTTGGATTACGCCGAGGTCTCCCAGCCCACCAAGGACATCGCCACGGTGCCCGGCCTTTCCATCAAGAAGATCCTGGAACAGAACGACATGACCGTGGATCATGTGGATGTGATCGAAATCAACGAGGCCTTCGCGGCGGTGGCGATCATCAGCGCCCGGACGATCCTGGGGATGTCCAAAGAAGAGATGTTCAAGAAGGTGAACCCCAACGGCAGCGCCATCGCCTACGGCCATCCCATCGGTGCCACGGGGGCCCGCATCCTCATGACCCTGGCCTATGAACTGCGGCGCCGCGGCGGCGGCATCGGGGTGTGCGGAATCTGTTCCGGCCACGCCCAAGGCGACGCCATGCTGATCAAAGTGGAGAAATAGACCGTAATTCAATTTTTGAAAGGAGAAGTGGTAGTATGAGAGAAGCTGTTATTGTAAGCGGCGCCCGGACAGCTGTCGGCGAGTTCGGCGGGTCACTGAAGGGTGTTTCGGTTGTAGAAATGGGCAGGCTGGTCATCAAGGAAGCAATTGTCAGGGCGGGGCTCCGTCCGGCCATTAACGACTTTGTCAAGTCGGCCCGGCCGACGATCTTCGGCGAGTTCGATATGACGGACATTCAGAAGAAAAACTATGCCTACGACAGTTCCCTGATTCCGGTGTATTTTGACGAGGTCATCATGGGCAACGTCCTGACTGCAGGCTGCGGCCAGAATCCTCCTCGCCAGGCGGCGATCTACGCCGGTCTCCCCGAGGAGACGAACGTAATCACCGTTCAGAAGGTCTGCGCCTCGGGGATGAAGGCCATCGCCCTGGCTGCCCAGGCCATCTGTGCCGGTGACGCCGACATCATCGTGGCGGGCGGCATGGAGAACATGAGCAATGTCCCTTACGCAGTGGCGGATGCCCGCTGGGGTTACCGGATGAACATGCCCTTCGGCAAGATCACCGACTTGATGGTCCATGACGGCCTCTGGGAGATCTTCAACGCCTACCACATGGGCTTCACGGCGGAAAACATCGCCGCCAAGTACGGGATCACCCGGGAGGAGCAGGACAAGCTGGCATTCGAGAGTCATCGCCGGGCTCGGGCGGCCAACGCCAGCGGCGCCGTGGCCGATGAGATCGTGCCTGTCGTCATTCCCCAGCGCAAGGGCGATCCCAAGGTTTTCGCCGTCGATGAGCGCCCTATGGACACCTCCCTGGAGAAGATGGCGAAACTGTCCCCGGTCTTCAAGAAGGACGGTACCGTTACTGCCGGCAATGCCTCGGGGATCAACGACGGCGCTACCGCTGTAGTGGTAATGAGCGCCGAGAAGGCCAAGGAACTGGGTCTTAAACCCCTGGCCAAGATCAAGGGTTACGCCTCCGGTGGCATCGATCCGGCCTACATGGGCCTCGGTCCCATCCCGGCTACGCGGAAGGTCTTCAAGAAACTCGGTATCACGATGAAGGACGTCGGCCTCATCGAGCTGAACGAGGCCTTCGCGGTCCAGGCGCTGGGCTGCATCAAGGAACTCGAGGTTGATCTCAACAAGTGCAACCTCAACGGCAGCGGGATTTCCATCGGACATCCCATCGGCAACACCGGCGCCAGGATCACCTTCACCCTGGCCATGCAGATGAAGAAGATGGGCGTGAACCTGGGTCTTGCATCCCTGTGCATCGGCGGTGGGCAGGGAATGTCCATCGTCCTCGAAGCGGTCTAAACAAGCGTCGATTATGATCGGGGCGGCCCACAAGGGCCAACCCTTCATGAAATCTTATCATATAAGGAGGGTTGAACATGGCAGTTAAGACCTTTGGCGTCGTTGGCGCCGGACAGATGGGAAACGGCATCGCCCAGGTAGCGGCCTATCCTGGCGGATTGAACGTCATCATGAACGACATCGCCGATCAGTTCGTGGACCGGGGCTTCGATACCATCTCGAAAAACCTCGACCGGCTGGTGGCCAAGGAAAAGCTCACAGCGGATCAGAAGGCGGAGATCCTGAGCCGGATCAAAAAAAGCACCAATCTCGAAGACATGAAGGATGCTGATTTCGTGGTCGAAGCGGCGGTGGAGAGGGAAGACCTGAAACTTGGCATCTTCAAGAAGCTCGATGAAGTTTGCAAGCCCGACGTTGTCCTGGCCACGAACACCTCGTCCATTCCCATCACCCGCATCGCTGGGGCGACCAAAAGGGCGGATAAGATCATCGGCATGCACTTTATGAATCCTGTCCCGGTGATGAGGCTTGTGGAGATCATCCGCGGATTGGCGACCTCGCAAGCCACGTATGACCTGACGGAAAGCCTGAGCAAACAGTTCGGCAAGGTCCCCGTGGAATGCAACGACTTCCCCGGCTTTATTTCCAATCGCATCCTCATGCCCATGATCAACGAGGCCTTCTGTGCCCTTATGGAGGGGGTGGGAACTCCCAAGGCTATTGACGACATCATGATGCTCGGTATGAATCATCCCATGGGTCCCCTGGCCTTGGCCGATCTCATTGGTCTGGATACCTGCTGGGCAATTATGGATGTCCTATACAAGGGTTTCGGCGATTCCAAATACCGCCCCTCGCCCTTGTTGAAGAAGTATGTGGACGCTGGCTGGGTGGGTCGAAAAGTCGGGCGCGGCGTTTACGATTACACTAAGAAGTAGAAGAATCGGCAGCCTCAATGAGTGCCTAATACAAAGGGGGTATGTTTTATGGAATATCAGAATCTTATCTTTGCAGTGGAAGCAGGGGTAGCGACAATAACCTTCAATCGTCCCAAGGCCCTTAACGCCATGAATTCCGTGACGATGAAGGAGCTCTATGATGCAGCGATGCGCTGCCAAACGGATTCGGGCATCAAGGCGATCATCCTTACGGGCGCCGGGGACAAAGCCTTCGTGGCCGGGGCGGACATATCCGAGATGCAGAACATGCGTCCCCAGGAGGCTATGGAATTCATGGAACTGGGCCACGCTGCCCTGCGCCTCATTGAAACAATGTCCAAGCCGTCCATCGCGGCGATCAACGGTTTCGCCCTGGGCGGCGGGACGGAGATTTCCATGGCCTGCGATATGCGTTTCGCCTCCGACAAGGCTCGTTTCGGCCAGCCGGAAATACTCATTGGCCTGATCCCAGGCTGGGGAGGAACACAGAGGTTGGCGCGTCTTATCGGCGTGGGCCGGGCGAAGGAAATCATTATGGGGGGCGGCCAGTTGGATGCCCAGCGGGCCTATGAAATCGGTCTGGTCAACCGGATCATCCCCGCGGAGCAGCTTATGGACGAAACGAGAAAGTTTGCCGCCAAGCTCGCCGGCCTGCCGGGATTCGCCCTGAAGATGGCAAAACACGCCATCGTTTATGGTTATGACCTGGCCCTGGACAATGCGAACAAGCTGGAAGTGGAATGTTGCGCCCAGTGCTTCAGCACCGATGACCAGAAGGAGGGGATGAAGGCGTTCTTGGAGAAGCGGAAGCCGAATTTCAAGGGTTGTTGACAAGAAATTAGGCATATGGAGAAGGGTGGGGCGTCACCCCGCTCTCTGGAGCAGGGGTGACGGCCGTTTATATGTGTCAGTTTTTGACCTTTCATCATTTCTATTTAAGGGGGGTAAAAGCATGAATTTCGGACTGACTGAAGAACAACAAATGGTAAAGGATCAGGTAACCAAGTTTGCCGAAACGCAGATTAAACCCATTGCTGCGGAACTGGACAAAACCCATCGCCATCCCGAAGAAATATGCCGGAAGTTGGGTGAGATGGGCATCATGGGCGTCGCCGTGCCCACGGAATATGGCGGAGCGGGTATGGATACGGTTACCTATGTACTCTGTATGATCGCCATTTCCAAGGCCTGCGCCAGTACGGGCGTCATCGTGTCGGTGAACAACTCCCTCTATGGTTTTCCCGTCAACACCTATGGGACGGAAGAACAGAAAAAGAAGTTTTTGCCGCCCGTATCGGGCGGCAAGGTCGAAGGCTGCTACGCCCTCACGGAGGCAGGGGCCGGCTCCGATGCAGGCGCCCTGGCGTGCCGGGCTGAACTCAAAGGCAACAAGTATGTCGTCAACGGTGTCAAGCGCTTCATAACCAACGGCAATGTAGCCAGTTACTGCGTCCTGGCCGCGACGGAAGATCCGGCAAAAGGCTACAAGGGCGTCCTGAACCTCGTTGTCGATCTCAAGAACACCAAGGGCTTCTCCATCGGCAAGATCGAGGAGAAGATGGGCATCCTCGCCTCAGGAACGGCGGAGCTGGTTTTTGAAGACGCGGAAGTGCCGGTGGAAAACCTCCTGGGGAAACCCGGTCAGGGTTTCCGGCAGATGCTCTCCGGTCTGGATGCGGGCCGCATCGGCATCGGTTCCCAAGCCTGCGGCATTGGCAAGGCTGCTCTGGAGGATGCCCTGAATTACGCCAAGGAAAGGGTGCAGTTTGGTAAACCCATAGTCTCCTTCCAGGCGATTCAGTTCAAACTCGCTGATATGGCCACAGAATTGGAAGCGGCGGAACTGCTCCTCCTCAGGGCCGCATGGATGGAAGACCATCACCTGGATTACGAGAAGGAATCGGCCATGGCGAAGATGTATGCCTCCGACGTGGCCATGAAGGCCGCCATCGAAGGTGTCCAGATCTTCGGCGGCTACGGCTACTGCAAGGAATACCCGGCGGAACGTCATATGCGCGACGCCAAGATCTGCCAGATCTATGAAGGAACCAACGAGATCCAGAGGGTTGTCATCGCCCGGAAGCTCCTCAGCCTCCGCTAACAGCGACCGTAAACAATAAATCAGGAGGGGCGGATGGATCATCACCCGCCCCCTTTCATTTCCCCCTTCCTCAAGGAGTTTTATCCATGCATCCGGAATTGGTCGATACGCTGGTCATCCCCAACGAAAACAAGATCGTGTTTCTCATTATGGACGGCCTGGGCGGCCTCCCCGGTCCGGAAGGACAAACAGAGCTGGAAACCGCAGCGACGCCCAATCTGGATGCCCTGGCGAAGAAGAACATTTGTGGTCTTCTCGATCCCGTCGGTTACGGGATCACTCCGGGCAGCGGCCCGGCGCACTTTTCCCTGTTTGGATACGATCCCGTGAAAAACAACATCGGCCGGGGGATCCTTGAAGGCGCCGGTATCGACTTTCCCATGACTGAACGGGACCTCCTGATCCGGATCAATTTTGCCACCGTGGACAAAGACGGTCTGGTTACGGACCGGCGCGCCGGTCGCATCGACAACGAAACCAACCGCCGGATCTGCTGGAAACTCCAGGAAAACATCCGGGCGCCGGAAGCCGTGGAAGTCATTTTTCAGCCGGTGAAGGAACACCGGGCGGTCCTGGTGATCCGGGGGGAAGGTTTGGCCGAGGAGATTCAGGAGACTGATCCCCAACGGCTCGGGAAGCTGCCGCTGCCCCCCCTGGCCCTGGCGCCGGTGGCGACGGTTACGGAGCGGATCCTCGCTGGGGTCATCAAACAGGCCGGGGAGATCCTAGCCGACGAGCCGAAGGCC
Organism: Deltaproteobacteria bacterium; assembly: GCA_029561465.1. Taxonomy (GTDB): domain Bacteria; phylum Desulfobacterota; class Syntrophia; order Syntrophales; family UBA8958; genus UBA8958. Next base: position 12,691 of record JAKQIZ010000172.1, read on the forward strand.
AATATGATGCTCCTGCGGGGATATGCAAAATACCGCCGCTATCCATCCCTGTATGAACGTTATCGATTAAATGCTTTGGCCATCGCCAGCTATCCCATGTATCGGGGCATCGCCCGGCTCCTGGGGATGACCATCGCCGCACCTACGGAAACGATAGAAGAGGAAATCGCCATCCTGAAACAGGAATACCAAAATTACGATTTTTTCTTCATTCATGTCAAAGCCACAGATTCCCGGGGTGAAGACGGAGATTTTGACGGAAAGGTTAAGGTCATCGAACAGGTGGACTCCCTGTTGCCGGATATCATTGCCCTGAGGCCTGAGGTCCTCGTCGTTACCGGCGATCACTCCACTCCGGCGGCCCTGGCCGGTCATTCCTGGCACCCGGTGCCGGTCATCCTCGCCGCCCCGACCTGCCGCCCCGATCTGGTTGCCTATTTCTCCGAGCGTGACTGTATCCACGGCGGTCTGGGGCGGATGCCAATGATGTACCTCATGGGCCAGAGCCTGGCCCATGCCCGTCGTCTGGAGAAGTTCGGCGCCTGACTGGGTTCCGTTACCGGAACTCCGCCTATCCGGTGTTGGGAGTGCCTTGGCGGAGTTTCTTTCCCCGGCCTTGTTCCGGGAAACGCTTTCGCCATTCACCCGCTGATAGTTTTCTATTATCTCTTTTGTCTACTGTTTTTTCTTGCATATAACTACATGTGGTGTTATCTATCCACACCGACACCATATATAGCGTAAAATTGAACTAAACGCTTATTGCCGACGCCAGAGAATAAAATCGAACACCCGGAGGAAAAGATGAACACCAAGATCCGCAAACGTGATGGCCGTCTGGTTAAATTCAAGGCCGAGAAGATCACCAATGCCATCGCCAAGGCCGGAATGGCCACGGGAGAATTCGACGACAAAATTGCGCGCAAGATGACCATCAAGGTCCTGAACCTGGCCAATAGACTTTTCGACAGCATGATCATGACGGTGGAGGAGGTTCAGGACATCGTCGAAGAGGTGCTTCTGGATTCGCCCTACCGGCGGACCGCCAAGGCTTATATCATCTACCGGGATCAGCATGCCCGCCTGCGGGAGGTCGCGAATAAAATGGAGATCGACCTCGTGGATCAATACCTCCGGAAGATCGACTGGAAGGTGCATGAAAACAGTAACATGGATTATTCGCTCCAGGGATTGAACAACTATATATCTTCCGAGGTCAGCAAGGTTTACTGGCTCAACGAGATCTATTCCCCGGAGATCCGGAAGGCCCATAGCGAGGGGGATTTCCATATCCATGACCTGAGTCTGTTGTCTGTTTACTGCGTAGGCTGGGACCTTTACGATCTGCTCCTAGAAGGATTCAAGGGCGTCTCTGGCAAGGTGGAGAGCAAACCGGCGCGACATCTCCGCAGTATTCTGGGGCAGGTGGTCAATTTCTTCTATACCCTACAGGGGGAGGCGGCGGGGGCCCAGGCCTTTTCCAATTTCGATACCCTCCTGGCGCCCTTCATCCGCTCCGATGGCCTCAGTTACCAGGAGATCAAGCAGGTCCTCCAGGAATTCATCTTCAATATCAACGTTCCCACCCGGGTAGGGTTTCAGACCCCCTTTACCAATGTTACCCTCGATGTCACCGTACCCCGGCACTTTGCAGATCAACACGTGATCATCGGCGGCGTTCCGCGGCGGGAAACATACGGTGAATGCCAAAAGGAGATGAATCTGTTCAACAAGGCGTTTCTTGAAGTCATGGCCGCCGGCGATGCCAAGGGTCGGGTCTTTACCTTTCCTATCCCGACCTACAATGTCACCCGGGACTTCAAATGGGAAGATCCTAACCTCGACGGTCTCTGGGAAATGACGGCCAAATACGGGGTGCCCTATTTCTCCAATTTCATCAACTCCGATATGAGCCCCGAGGACGCCCGGAGCATGTGCTGCCGGTTGCGCATCGACAACCGGGACCTGGAGAGACGGGGGGGAGGTCTGTTCGGGTCCCATCCCCTGACCGGTTCCATCGGCGTCATCACCATCAACATGCCGCGGATCGGTCACCTCGCCGCTTCGGAAAGCGAATTTTTCCAGCGCCTGGAAAGGTTGATGATCATTGCCCGGGAAAGCTTGGAGACGAAGCGCAAGGTCCTGGAAAAATTCACCGACGGCAATCTCTATCCCTACACCAAATATTATCTGCGGAAGATGAAGGAGCGTTTCGGCGAATACTGGAAGAATCACTTTTCCACCATCGGATTGGTGGGGATGAACGAGGCCTGCCTGAATCTGCTGGGGCGGGACATCGGGACGCCGGAAGGACAGGATTTTACCAAACGGGTGCTCGATTTCATGAGAGAGAAGCTCATTGCCTTTCAGAAGGCTACGAAGAACAACTACAACCTGGAATCGACACCGGCGGAGGGGACGTCCTACCGCCTGGCCCGGTTGGACAAGCAGAAATACCCCGAGGCCCGGTGTGCCAACGAAGAGGCCTTCCGAAGCCGGGGGGCAGAGCCTTTTTACACCAATTCCACGCAATTGCCGGTCAACTTCACGGATGACATCTTCACGGCCCTGGATCTTCAGGACGGTATCCAGACGAAATATACCGGCGGGACAGTATTTCATGCCTTCGCCGGGGAGCGGATCGACGATCCCGCTGCCGTGCGCTGCCTGGTACGTAAGGTCTGCAGCCAGTACCGACTCCCCTACCTCACCTTTACCCCTACCTTCAGCGTTTGTCCTTCCCATGGCTATCTCAAGGGGGAACAGACCGTTTGTTCAGAATGTGGAGAACCCTGCGAGGTTTATTCACGGGTGGTGGGCTACCTCCGGCCGGTGAAGCAGTGGAACCGGGGAAAGCAGGAGGAATTCAAGCTCCGCAGGACATTCCGGGCCGCGGGATGAAGATCGGGGGCTGGCAGAGGTTCTCCCTCATCGATTATCCCGGCCGCATCGGCGCCGTGGTCTTCACCCAGGGATGCAACTTCCGCTGCCCCTATTGTCACAATCCCGAACTCGTCGATCCCCGCCGCTTCGGGAAGACGATTCCCCCCGGGGATATTATCTCATTCCTCGCCGGACGCCGGGGGAAATTGGATGCTGTCACCATAACCGGCGGTGAGCCAACCCGGCAGGGAGACCTTGCCGATTTTTTGACCCGCGTCAAAGATTTGGGTTTTCTTGTGAAGCTTGACACCAACGGCTCCGCTCCATTCACCTTGGCCATGCTTCTGGAAAAAGGATTGGTGGATTATATTGCCATGGATATAAAAGGGCCGCTGGAGAAATATGCCGCCATTGCCGGCACCGAGGTAAACGGCAGGGATATTGTGGCAAGTGTCTCATTGATCTCCGGCGCCGGCATTCCCCATGAGTTCCGGACCACCCTGGTGGCTCCATTTATTACGCCGGAGGATGTTGTCGCCACGGCAGGACTCATTCCCGCAGAATCAAGATATGTACTGCAGCGATTTGTGCCGGCGAAACTCCTCGCTTCCGGACTGGGAGAGATAAATTGCTTTACGGACATTGTGATTGCCGCGTTGAAAGTTCGACTTGAAAAACATCTTTCCTGTGTGGCAGTCCGATGATATGATGAGGATATGAAGAGAAGATCAACGACCAATTCCTTGAGCGTTGTCGAGCGTCTGTCCAAAATCGGCGTGGCCCTGTCGGCGCAACGGGACGTCAACCGCCTGCTGGAGCTGATAATCGACGAGGCCTGCGGTTTGACGGCCGCGGATGGGGGGACCTTGTATACCCTGTCTTGTGAAGGCAACTTTCTCGAATTTGCCATTATCTATAATCAAACGCTGGGCATTCGCAAAGGCGGCGCCGGGGAGCCGATCGACTGGCCGCCCGTCCGGCTCAAGCGGGGTGTGAAGAGACGGAACATGGCCAATGTTTCCGCCTATGCCGCCCTCACCGGCAAGGTCGTCAATATTCCTGATGTCTATAATGCCGCAGGTTTCAATTTCCAGGGAACCAAAGATTTCGATGCCCGTTCCGGTTATCGTTCCCAGTCGATGCTCGTTGTCCCCATGAGAAATCACGAAGGGGATATCATCGGTGTCCTGCAATTGTTGAATGCCAAAGATGAAAAGACGGGACAGGTGATGCCCTTTTCCCGGGAGAGCGTAATGATCACCGAATCATTTGCCTCGCAAGCCGCCGTGGCCATTTCGCAAAACCGGCTGATTAAAAGCCTCGAAGATCTTCTGGATGCCTTTGTAAAGACCATCGCCCAGGCTATCGACGAAAAGTCTCCCTATACCGGCGGACACATCAGACGGGTGGCCGACCTCACCATGTCCATTGCGGATAAAATCAACACGGTGCAAACAGGTCGGTTCGCCGGGGTTCGTTTTTCCGACCATGAGATGCAGGAACTTCGGATGGCCGCATGGCTTCACGATGTTGGGAAAATAACTACTCCCGAACGTATTGTTGACAAGGCAACCAAGCTCATGGCTGCCTGCGACCGCCTGGAGCTGATCAAAACCCGGGGGGAGGTGATGATCAGGGACCATGAACTGGCCCAGGGGCGACATAATGATCCGTATCCGGACGGTGAGCGGGCAAAGATAACGAAAGATGATGATTTTGCCCGACAAATACAGGCGGATATGGATTATTTGGCCTCTCTGAACATGGGGGCGTCGCCAGTCCGTCCGGATGACATCGCCCGTCTCAAGGCGATTGCCAGCCGGAAATGGCGGCAGGACGGCCAGGATAAACCTCTTCTTACCGATGATGAGTACCAAAACCTGGCCGTATTCCGCGGCACCCTGACGGATGCCGAACGGGAAATCATCAACAATCACGCCCTTATTACCAAGAGACTCCTGGAAAATCTACCGTTTCCCAAGCGGCTGAAGAACATCCCCGTCTTTGCCGGCAGCCACCATGAAAAGCTCGACGGTTCCGGCTATCCCCAGGGCATGGCGGGGGAGGAAATACCACTCCAGGCGCGTATCATTGCCTTGGCCGATGTCTTTGAGGCCCTAACGGCGGGCGACCGGCCCTACAAACGGGCCAACACCCTTTCCGAAGCCGTCGCCATTCTCCGAGACATGGCGAAGATGCGGCACATCGATGCGGATCTGTTCTCCTTGTTCATTGAGGAGAAGATCTATCTCGATTACGCCGTGAGGGAAATGCAGCCAAAGCAAATCGACATGGAGGATTAGGAGGAACAATCAGTTCGGCTGATTTAAGAACAATAATCAGCTTCGCTGATTTCCGTCGATCGGAAAGGATAATCAGGTGGAAGCGGTATCAGTGCCTGCCTAAGCAATCGTCTTATCGAGGGGCAAAGGCTTTGCCCTCAAATGATCCCGTGTGACTTCAGTTCGGCGAGATCGTCTTCCGAATATCCCAGCTCTCTCAAAATTTCCCCGGTATGCTGACCAAGAAGCGGTGGCGGGTTCCGCAGCCCGGGTTGATCGGCGGAAAACCTGATGGGAAATGCCTGCTGGGGAACGGAACCGTCCGAAGGATGGGGGGTGTAAAACCAGAGTTGCCGCGCCTGGATCTGGGGATCCTCACAGGCCTCCGCAAGGGAGTTTACCGGGGAAAAACAGATGTCGTAGCGGTCCAGGATTTCTAACCAGTCCCGGCGGTCCTTCTGCCGGAAGATCCGCCGGAATTCATCGATCATCTCCGCCTGGCGGGCCCGGGGCGCGTTCAGGTTCGGACGGAATTCCTCCCGTCCCAAACAGGAACAGAGTTCCTGCCAGAACTTCTCCTCCAGGCAACCGATCGAGATGAATTTACCGTCTCTCGTTTCATAGACATTGTAGCAGGCGTAACCCCCTCCCAAACGTGATTCCCCCCGGACCGGATCTATCCGTTGGGCGAGATATTCCGACATCATCAACGCCATGAAGGGACTCAGGCCGTCGAGGATCGAGACGTCGAGGTACTGTCCGGCTCCCGTCCGTTCCCGACGCAACAGTGAGGAAAGGATTCCCAGGGCAGCGTTCAATCCCCCCCCGCCGGCCCCGGAGATCATGACGGCGGGGACTATTGGGGAGCGGCCACTTTCTCCTAGCAGATCGTGGATTCCGGAAATGGACAGGATGTTGATATCGTGGGCGGGACGGTGGCGATACGGACCGGTTTGGCCGAATCCAGTCAACGAGCAATAGATTAGCCGGTGGTTTAGGCGGCACATCTCTTCATAGTCCAGACCGATTTTTTCCATCGTTCCGGGACGGGCGTTTTCGATGATTACGTCGGCGCGGCTCGCCAGACGGCGGAAGATCTCCCGGCCCTCAACAGTCTTTATGTTGAGGGTGAGACTCTTCTTGTTGCGGTTCAGGATGTGAAAGAAACTCCCGCTGGTCCCGATCAGGGGGGTGGAGTTGCGGAATCCGTCCCCGCCGCCGGGATTTTCAATTTTGATTACCTCGGCGCCCAGGTCGGCGAGGATCTGGCTGCAAAGCCCTCCCGGCAACATCTGAGCGAGATCGAGAATCCGCATTCCTTCCAGAGGCAACATACGTATTTCCTCTTAATACTATTGAATGATCCACCGGGTCGCGGCGGCGCGTTCGGTGGGCCGGACTACGATAACATACATCTTTCCCGAGGCGGTCACCTGTACCGCCGCTTCCCCGTCTTGTGGTGCATCGCTGTATAGGACGCAGAGCCGGGCCGCTTCCTGAATTATCTCCTCACTGCTCCCGCCGGGAATGAGGACCAGCGGTCCAGGGATCTCCATCATCTTCAGGACCGCGTCATCTCCCCTGATAAGGGATTGCAGGGCAAGATTGTCTTTTTCATTGCGTCCCACGATCACCTTGACCGCTTCCTCGATTCGGAAATGCCGGCCGTACTTGAGGAGTTCTATATCCCGGCGGTCAGGATCAGGTTGCCGATGGAGCAGATCCTTCAGACGCCGGGAAAACATCGGATCCGTCAGTAGACAGCCACCAGCTGGGGTAGGATAATATTTGATTCCGTAGGCCCTTGCCATTTCCATCTGGGTCTTGCGGCTGCGGCCCTGAACGGCCAGGAGCTTTTGGCGGTCCACCTTTCCCTCCCGTTCCGGCCTGCTTTCCGGCAGGAGACGGGCGCTCAAAGGCCGGAGCACATACTCTCCGTATCCGGAATTTTTCGCTACGATATGCAGAGATTGCCTGGTCTGCGACATGGGCCGCTGCCCCAGCACTTCCCCGGTGAAAACAAAATCCGCCCCCTCCGCTTCCATAATCCTTCCCGCCTTATGAAGCATCAGGGTGTGGCAGTCGATGCAGGGGTTCATATGCTTCCCAAAGCCGTAACGGGGAGCTTTCATCATCAGCAGATGTTCCGTCGTGAGATCCTCGATCTTGAGGGGCATGCGGATTTGAGCCGCCGCTTCCTGCGCCTTCCGGGCGTCGAAAAAGGGAGTCGTAAAGGTCAATCCTTCCACGACGATGCCTTGATCCTGAATGAGTTTCACGGCGAGCATGCTGTCGAGTCCGCCGGAAAAAAGGGAAAAAGCCTTGACGCTCAATATGTTATAACCAATATACCCAATGCTTGGGACAGATAGCCGTTGATGCCTTCCCCGGGATCGACGTCGGTCAGATAGAAGGGCCTGCCTGTATCCGGGGTAATTTTAATTCCTGATAAAATGATAAACAAGTCGGACATGTCTCCCTTTGCAGCCAGCGGCAGGGCGAAGCTGCCTGTTTCATGGTTGATTCCCAAGGCCTGGCAGGATCTAGAGAGAAATGATCTCTTTGTTTCATCGCCACCGGGGGTTATGACCTCCGTATAGTTTTTTTTCAGGATGTTCAAAAACTGATTGGGCAGTTGCCGATTGGAAAGAACGAGTTTCTTTTCCCCCTTGGCAATCGTCATTTTCACCTTGATGATGAGATCGAATCCGTCCTGACGGGAATCGAAGATCTTCAGGTCGGTGTTTCTCCCGATCTCGAGATTCATTTTTTGGAAAAGATCAGCGGCCAGCTCCAGGTAGGATTGGGAAGACAAACGTGCCACCGGCCGGGGCGTGAAAATGCCTTCCGGGGATGATTTGATCAAGCTATCCCCTTTTATGTCGATAAGTTCCCACCCTTGAACCAGGGCATGGTTCCAAATCAGCTCGGGCATGGTGGGACCATCGTCCCTTCTAATCCGGAGGGCCAAATTCTTGTGGGGACGGGTGGCAAATGCGGTCTTGGGGATGATGATCCAGTCAACGCGGATTTCCAGTACGGGTGGGGAGCCGATTTTCAACGGATCTTTCTGGCGGTGCATTTCGTGGCTGTTCGAAGCGCCGATTAACCGCGCTAGGATTTCCGGGGCGGACAGACGGGGATCGATTTGCAGTACTTGGATATTCTTCCAGGTCTGACGCACCAGCCGGATGAGATCGTCGGGGAGCTGATTGCGGAAGTCGATGAAGACCATTCCGCGGTCGGGAAATTCAACCAGGGGAATTTTTCCGCAGTCAATGTTAAGCTGTCCCATGCCGCGCAGAGGTAGATAGTATTTGCCTCTGATGGTAACCACCGCCCCGATTTCGCCAAGGATGTACTTAATCATGGACCATTTTTCCACCGCAGGGAATGCCGAGTCTGCAGTCAGCAAGGTTGTGGCCCCGGTGACGGGGGGGGTGGAGTGAGGTGCCAGTTTTGCTGCGGGAGAGGGAGGATGTGCCTTGGTCCTCAGGGGGAGCATGATCTTCTGTCCCGGATAGATATGGTTTAAATCCTTGAGCGCCGGATTGTATTTTCGGATGATGGCCAAGCGGTTCTTTGTCTGTCCCGTTACCCGGCGCACGATATCGAGGAGCCACTCACCTTTCTGTACTGTGTAAACCGTTGTACCTGATGGACTGGTGGAGGATTTTCGGAAAGAAAGATAGGCCGTATCCTCTTTAGCCCCTGAGTTTTCGGCTAAGGCAAATAGAGAAATCGATAAAAATAATATCAGTAATATACTGATTTTCATTCCAGGATATTTCTGCAAGATTCTTATAGCAAATGAATCCGTCGGATTATGATCAAATGGCGGTTTGGAAGACCGCGAAACATAAGTTTGCGACGCTCTGATACTCGATATTCGAAGAAATGTCAAATCGGGAACGATCATCGTAACTGTTCTTAAAGAAGGAAAGCGTGTTCCTCAAGGAATAAGAAATGCCATGACCCGGTCAGATCATGGCATTTCGTTAAGGCTAGGTTTTAACTAAACGGTCGGCGTAAATTATAGACCGCTCTTGAAGTCGTCTCTCATGAGCTCGCGGGCGATGATCATGCGGCGAATTTCCGACGTGCCGGCGCCGATCTCCCACAGTTTCTGATCCAGGAAGTGTCTCGAAATGGCGTATTCCGTCGTGTAGCCATAACCGCCGTGAATCTGTATGGCATCGAGACCTGTCTTGGTGCCGACTTCGCCATTGAACAGCAGGGACGCGGCGGCCATACGGTCGAGGTCAGTGCCCTTGCCGCCAGCCTTGTTCGTCAGGCTGTCACAGTAAGCAGCGGCGCTGTAGGCTAGGAACTTGCCGGCCTTGTAGTTGCAATACATATTCGCGAGCTTTTCCTGAATGGACTGGAAGGAGGCGATGGGCTTGCCGAACTGGACTCTTTCCTTGGCGTACTTCAGGGAGAGTTCGAGGCAGGTTCTCTGGCCGCCAAGGGTACAGCCGGACAGGGTGATTCTCTCCGTGCAGAGACCGCTGGTGAGAACGGCGACGCCCTTATTCAGACCGCCGATGAGGTTCTCTTCCGGAAGTTCCATGTCTTCGAAGGTCACCAGGGCTGTGGGGGAGGTTCTCATACCCCACTTTTTGATCTTCTCGAACTTTACCTGTCCCTTTGCCTTTTTTTCTGCGGTCTCGAAGAAGAAGGTCGAGATGCCTTTGGGGCCGGCGGCGGGATCCGTCTTGGCGTAGAATACCATGAAGTCGGCCACGGGACCGTTGGTGATGAAAATCTTGCTGCCGTTGATGATGTACTTATCGCCCTTTTTCTCCGCCTTGGTGGCCATGCCCATGGCGTCGGAACCGGCATTGGGCTCGGTGATACCTAGGCAGCCGATCCATTCGCCCGTACAGGACTTGGGCAGGACGCGCAGTTTCTGCTCTTCCGTTGCATTTCTCCGGAAGTTGTCAAAGCACAGGGTCTGGCTTGCGCCGACAGTCATCGACAGGGCATTGCTGACCCGGGCGATGGTCTCGTATGCCAGTAGGGTTTCTACGTATCCCAGCGCGGCGCCGCCGTACTTCTCCTCGAATACGATACCGTTGATGCCGAGATCGCCGGTCTGCTTGAACAAATCTTTGGGCATCTCGTCGATCTCATAGGCATGTTCCATCTGGGGTTCAAGCCAAGCCATTGCCCATTTGTAAACTGAATCCTCGAGCATCCTTTGCTCTTCCGTAAAGTTGAAATCTAACGCCATAACACTACCTCCCTTTTGTAAATAGTTTGTTTTACCTTACGCGAACCCGCTCCGCTCAAGGGGAATGGCAACGCCGTTTCCCGGACAAGCTTCACCCGACCCGCATATTGTTTACTCATTGCGTGTCATTTTCGGAATAATCAAGAAGCGATATTCTGAAGAAAATTAGCTGAAACGCGATCGGTATATATATGAATGCACGCTTAGTGTCAAGGTGTTTTCTCAGAAAATTCGAGGTTGCATCAAACAGTCTAATTGATATAAGACGAACCTCGTATTGAAGATGGACCATCAGACCGGGAGGAAGGGAAATGAGTGACAGGGAACAGGAAACGCTGCTCAGGGAAATGCAATCCAGGTTCAACAAGAAATTGCGAGAACAGGAAATCTCGGTGGTCGAGCACTGGCATGAGCAGTTGAACCGCATCCTGACACTGAAACCGGAAGGAGTGGCGGCACTTCAGAATCAGATCCGGAAGGTGGCCAAGATGATGGAAAACAGGATCATCATTCTCAAACGATCGCCACTGGATGGCAGGAATTGAAGGCGTCGTCGCCTGTGCTTAGGGTATGTAACCGAGGATGACTGGATTGATTGAAAACGAGGTTGACTAGTTCGCTCCTTTTTTAACCATGAACGATACCGCAAATTTCCTTTACGAAGTCGGAATGTTACAAAAGACCCCCCGTTCGGGATACCAGTTTCTCGGCTCCGGCTGTGAATCCGTGGCTGAGCATATCCTCAGGACGATCTATATCGCCTACGTACTGTGCCGGATGGATCCCAGGGCGGATGAACATAAAACCCTCAAAATTTGCCTCTTCCATGATTTGCCCGAGGCGAGAACGGGCGACATGAACTATGTCAACAAGAAGTATGTTCGAGTTGATGAGGCGAAGGCGGTGAAGGAGTTGACGGAGACACTGCCCTTTGGCGAAGACATCGCTGCCCTGATCAGGGAATTCAATGAAAAGGAGACCAGGGAAGCGAAAATCGCCCACGATGCGGATCAACTGGCGCTTATCATCCAGTTGAAGGAATACGGCGACCTGGGAAACAAATACAGTCAGGAGTGGATTTCGTTCGCCCGCAAGCGCCTTTGTACCAAAAACGGCAAAAAACTCGCCCATGATATTCTGAAGACCGATTCGTCGGCGTGGTGGTTCAAGGATAAAAGCGATTGGTGGATAAATGGGACGCGCCACAAGGAGGGGACATGATACAACAGAGCAGCTTCGGTATTCGCCATACGTGGCAGGCCTTTCTGTCGATCTCTCTGGGTATGCTCCTACTGGTTTCCCTGATCGCCTGCACAACGACCGCGCAAAAACGCCGGGAGATGGCGGAAACCCACTTGAATCTCGGCAGCGCTTACGTTGAGGCCGGGGATTATACCGCGGCGTTGAAGGAGCTTTTGGCGGCGGAGAAAGACGCTCCGCGCGATTCCAAGATCCACTATTATCTGGCGATTGCCTATTTCGGCAAGGGGCATAACGAATTGGCTGCGGCGGAGGCGGAGCGGGCGGTGGACCTGAAGAAGGACTATCCCGTAGCCTATAATTTGCTTGGCACGATTTATTACGCCCAGGGAAGATACGATAAGGCGATTGAAGCCTTTAACAAGGCCCTAGCCGATGTCTTATACGAGACGCCTGCCCTGACTCTTTACAATCTCGGTAAGGCCTATTTCCGCCTTGGTAATTTTCCCCAAGCCCTGAAAAAATATCAGGAGGCAAAGGAGAAGGATGCCCGGCGCGAACTGCTACCGCTGATCGAGATGGAGGCGGGCAAGGTAATGTATGCCCAGGGGAATTACGCCGAAGCGATAATCCATTTTAAAATGGCGGTGGAACTGGCACCGGTGCTCGTTGAGGCACATTACTGGCTGGGTGAGACCTACATCAAACAACAAAAAAACAAGGAAGCGAGACAGGCTTACGAAACGGTGGTTCGGCTTTCTCCCAGTTCGGAATTTGGTCTCAAAGCCAAAAAGATATTACAATTCATGGACACATGAAGGTAGCTGGACAACCTGGGGACTGTATCTCCGGGGCGGTAATAATGGGCGTATTTCGCCAGGCCACTGAAGAGATGCGGTGGTTGGGCGATGTTTCCATCTTTACTTGACGGCGTTGGTAATGTAACCTCACTTATCACCCAAACATCAGGAGCTTGTGATGGCCTCTAAGAAGCAAATAAGGACCGCTACGGTCAAAACCAGGAAGCAGAAAAAAACGATGAAGAAATCCGTCCTAGTGTTCGTGATCACGGCCCTGGTAGGATTCCTGGTTTTCTTCTTTCTCACCCTCTTCGATTATGTCTATCCGCCGGTAGGCGGCCAGGGTGCGGGGGCCAAGAAAAAGGAGAAGGAAGAGGTGACCGTATATTTCTCCGACGCCAATGAACGTTTCCTCGCACCGGAAAAGAGGTATGTCCCAAAGGAAGAGACCCAGGCAAATGCGGCGCGGGAACTGGTGAAAACCTTGCTGGACGGTTCTCGCACCGGCTTGGTCAATACCTTTCCGGAAAAAGTGGAAGTAATAGGTGTAAAAATAGATAACGGTATCGCCTCCGTGAGCTTCAACCGCAATCTCTTGAAAAATCATCCCGGCGGCAGTGCCGCCGAGATGGCGACCATATATTCCCTGACCAATTCCCTGACGGATAATATTCCGGAAATCAAAAAGGTCAAAATCCTCGTGGCCGGAAAGGAGATCGAATCAATCAAGGGCCATATTGATACCCGCCAGGCCTTTGCACCCAATAGGGAATTGATCGTCCAGGCCAAAAAAGAGCCTTAGGATTACACGTTATGCCACCCAGATCAAAGCTTGCCAAGATAAGAAATATCGGCATTGTGGCGCATATTGATGCCGGAAAGACCACGGTAACGGAAAGGATACTCTACTATACTGGCCGTTCCTATAAAATGGGTGAAGTGCATGACGGAGAAGCTGTCATGGATTGGATGCCCCAGGAGCAGGAGCGGGGCATCACGATTTCCTCGGCCGTGACCACATGCAACTGGCATGATTGCGAGATTCATATCATTGATACTCCCGGCCATGTGGATTTCACCATTGAGGTCGAAAGGTGCCTGCGGGTCCTCGACGGCGCCGTGGCTGTATTCTGCGCGGTAGGCGGCGTGGAGCCCCAATCGGAAACGGTGTGGCACCAGGCCGACAAATACGGCGTCCCGAAAATTGCCTTCATCAACAAGATGGATCGGGTCGGGGCGGATTTTTTCGGCACTGTGGCGATGATGAAACAGCGGTTCAACTCTGTGCCTCTGCCGATCCAGATCCCCTGGGGAGAGGCGGATCAGTTTCAAGGCATAATCGACTTGATCAGGCAAAAGCTGTTTGTCTGGGACGGCACCTCGCTGGGGATGGCATATTCCCAGTCGGAAATCCCGCCGGACATGAAGGAATCAGCGGACCGGCAGCGAGAGAAGATGATTGAAACCCTTGCCGAACATGACGACGATCTTGCGGATAGATATCTCGAAGGGTTGGAGATAAGCGAAGAAGATATTGTCCGGGCCATCCGCAATGCGGCCCTGAAGCTGTGGGTCGTGCCGGTAATGTGCGGTTCCGCCTTGAGGAACAAGGGTATACAGCCGGTTCTCGATGCCGTTTTGGCTTATCTGCCTTCTCCGGAAGATGTTCCTCCCGTCCGTGGTGTGAATCCCATAACCAGAGAGGAAGAGGTTCGCGCCAGTGATCCCCAGGGACCCCTGGCGGCCCTGGTATTCAAGATAATGCAGGATGAAGGACGCAAACTTTCCTATGTACGCATTTATTCCGGAAAGATCAAGGCCGGCGACGATCTCTACAATATCTCCAAAGGGAGAAAGGAAAAAGTATCCAGGCTTTTGAAGATGCATGCCAACAAGCGGGAGCGCCTGGAGGCGGCCCAGGCGGGGGATATTGTCGCCGTAATGGGTCTCAAGGAGGCCAAGACAGGGGACACTATCTGTGACGAGGCCCGGCCACTGCTTTTGGAATCAATGGAATTCTATGAGCCGGTGATCAGCCAGGCCATTGAAGCGAAAACCCCCGCCGATCAGGAAAGAGTTTCCCTGGCACTGGTAAAGCTTATGGAAGAGGACCCTACCTTGCGTCTCAAATTTGATGATGAAACGGCGCAAACGGTTATCTCGGGGATGGGGGAACTCCATCTGGAGATTCTCATAGACCGTTTGCAGAGGGAATTCAATGCCCGGGTCAACGTGGGTAAACCGCGGGTAGTATATCGCGAAACCATCCAGACGCCGGTGGAGGTGGAGGGAAAATTTGAGAGGGAGATCGGCGACCGCAGACATTACGGACATGTACTCATCCAGTTGCGACCACGGGAACGGGGAATCGGAAACGGTTATGCGAACCATGTCAACCCCGAGGTTCTGCCGCTGGAGTTCCATACCGCAATCGAAGAGGGAGTGCAAGAAGCCATGATGAGCGGCGTCATAGCCGGCTATCCGGTGGTGGATGTGGAAACGCTAGTGAAGAGCGCCTCTTTCCGTGATGGTGAGTCGTCGCCGCTGGGATACAAGATTGCCGCCTCCATGGCAGTGCGAGAAGGATATGAAAGGGGTGGGTCACTGCTGCTGGAGCCCATTATGATTGTCGATGTGCTCACACCCAGTGAATTCATGGGCGAGGTGATCGGAGACATTAACGCGCGCCGGGGCGAAATACTATCCATAACCCCAAAAGGAGCAGTCAGTGAGATCAGGGCGAAGGTGCCCCTCAAAGCCCTCTTTGGATATTCCACAGATCTCCGTTCAGCGACCCAGGGCCGGGCGACGTTCTCCATGCATTTTTTCCGTTATGACAAGGTGTGAGGGTGGTACGAATTACCTCGTCGTTCCGGCAAGTCCATAAGGTAATTTCGGGTTTTTATCAAAAGCCGGCGGTGCAGGTGGCAATGATCAGACTGACCATCATTTTAGTTTCCGCCGGGGCAGTTTATTATTTCGAATACCAACAATCGAGTTCAAACATAAACAACATCTGGGATGGCATTTGGTGGGCCATCGTGACTATGGGAACTGTCGGTTACGGGGATAAGTATCCGGTAACCACGGGAGGTCGGTTTGTCGGCATCTTACTTATCTTTACCGGTGTGGGACTTATGTCGCTGTTCACCGCTACCATCGCTTCGGCCTTTGTTGAGAGAAGAATGAAGGAGGACAGGGGATTGGAAACGATCAAGGCCAGGGAGCATATCGTCATCTGTGGATGGAATCAGCACACCGAGAAGGTCATTCAGGGGCTGACCACCTACGGGGTAATGGGAGAGAAAACCATCGTCCTGATCAACGAACTGAGTGTGGAGGAGATCGAAAGCCTCCGTATTAAATACAGCCGCTTCAAACTGAAATTCCTCCGGGGCGATTACGTCCACGAGGAGACGCTACTCCGGGCC
>JAKQIZ010000183.1 GCA_029561465.1 Deltaproteobacteria bacterium
CACCCTCCATGTGGCCGCCGTCAAGGCCCCGGGCTTCGGTGACCGCCGTAAGGCCATGCTGGAAGACATCGCCATCCTCACGGGCGGCAAGATGATCTCCGAGGACATGGGATACAAACTGGAAAATGCGAAACTCGAGGATCTCGGCCGGGCCAAGAAGATCGTCATCGACAAGGACAACACGACGATTATCGACGGCGCCGGAAAACGGGCCGACCTCGAAGGCCGGGTAAAACAGATCCGCGCCCAGGTCGAGGAGACCACCTCCGATTACGATCGCGAGAAACTTCAGGAACGGCTGGCGAAACTCGTCGGCGGCGTGGCCGTAATTAAAGTCGGCGCGGCGACGGAAACGGAAATGAAGGAAAAGAAGGCCCGCGTCGAGGACGCCCTGAACGCCACCCGCGCCGCCGTGGAAGAAGGCATCGTCCCCGGTGGCGGTGTGGCCTACATCCGCACCCTCTCCGCCCTGGACAAGCTGAAACTGGAAAACGATCAGGCCGTCGGCGCCAACATCGTAAAGAAGGCCCTCGAGGAGCCCCTGAAGATGATCGCCGCCAATGCCGGCATGGAAGGCTCCGTGGTCGTCGAGAAGGTAAAGGAGAAGAAGGGTTCCTTCGGCTTCAACGCCCGGACGGATCAGTATGAAGACATGATCGCCGCCGGCGTCATCGATCCCACGAAGGTCACCCGCTTCGCCCTGCAGAATGCCGCGTCCGTAGCGTCCCTGATGCTGACCACCCAGTGCATGATCGCCGAGAAGCCCGAAGAAAAGGGCGCCGGCATGCCCCCCATGCCCGGAGGAGGCGGCGGCTACCCCGGCATGATGTAACAAAAAGCGCTTTGGTAACGGTACGACGGAAATAAGTTATCTCAGCTAATACAAGCAAAGCCCCCTGTGCTTTTGTTGCAGGGGGCTTTGCTATTGCCCCGCATTCTCCTTGAAAGCATCCTTTTTCTGTGGTAGTTTCCCGCCTTACGATTTCGATGAAGGAAGGAGCGTGCCATGGACTACAAAGAGAGCTTGAATCTGCCCAAGACGGATTTCCCCATGAAAGCCAGCCTGGCTAAAAAAGAGCCGGAAATGCTCGCCAAATGGGATGAGATGAAGATCTATCACCGGATCCGCGAGGTTTCCAAAGGCAGGGAGATCTATATCCTCCATGACGGCCCTCCTTACGCCAACGGCAATATCCACCTCGGCACGGCCCTGAACAAGATCATCAAGGACATGGTGATCAAGACGAAGAACATGTCGGGTCTGGACAGCATCTACGTCCCCGGCTGGGATTGCCACGGCCTCCCCATCGAACACCAGGTAGATAAGGAACTGGGAAGCAAGAAATACGAAATCTCCCAGGCCGACAAGCGCCGCGCCTGCCGGGCCTACGCGGAGCGCTTCGTCGATATCCAGCGGGAACAGTTCAAGCGCCTCGGGGTCTTCGGGGAGTGGGAAAACCCTTACCTGACCATGACCTACGATTACGAGGCGATCACCGTGGCCGAATTCGGCAAGCTCTTCCTGAACGGCGACGTGTATAAGGGCAAGAAACCCGTTTACTGGTGCGCCACCTGCAAGACCGCCCTGGCGGAGGCGGAGGTGGAGTACGGCGACCACACCACGCCGTCCATCTACGTCAAGTTCCCCATGATCTCCGACATGGCCGCGGTGCGTCCCAAACTGGCGGGGGAAAAGGTGAACGTGGTCATCTGGACGACCACCCCCTGGACGATCCCCGCCAACCTGGCCATCGCCTTCCACGAAGAATTCCTTTACGTGGCGGTCAAGGTGGCTGGCGAGGTCCTGATCCTGGCCAAAGACCTCCTGGATTACTGCCTCGACGCCTTCGGCTGGCAGGGCAAGCCCTACGAGATCCTCGACGAGTTCCCCGGGGCTGTCATGGAGGGCCTCAAGACCCGCCACCCCCTAATCGACCGGGAAAGCGTCCTCATCCTCGCCCCTTTCGTCACCCTCGACGCCGGCACCGGCTGCGTCCACATCGCCCCCGGCCACGGCCAGGAGGACTATGAAATCGGCATGAAATACGGCCTGGACAATTACGCCCCCGTCGATGAAGACGGGCGCTTCACGAAAGACGTGGCGGATTTCGCCGGCCTGTTCGTCTTCGATGCCAACGGCCCCGTCAATAACAAGCTCAAGGAAGTGGGCGCGCTGCTGGGCCTCGTGGACATCGACCATTCCTATCCCCACTGCTGGCGCTGCAAGGAGCCCATCATCTTCCGCTCCACGGAGCAATGGTTCATCTCCATGGAAAAGAACGCCCTCCGGAAAAAGGCCCTGGAAGCCATCGCCAAAGGCGAGTGGATCCCCGCCTGGGGCAAGGACCGGATCTACGGCATGGTGGAAAACCGCCCGGACTGGTGCATCTCCCGCCAGCGCCTCTGGGGCGTCCCCATCACCATGTTCTACTGCCAGGAATGCCAGAGCGAATTCCTCACCAAAGAGATCCTCGACCATGTCGTGGCGCTGGTGCGGGAATACGGTGCCGACGTCTGGTTCGAGCGGGAGGTTCGGGAGCTCGTACCCCCCGGCACCGTCTGTCCGGTCTGCAAAAAAGGCCGGGAATTCCGCAAGGAGACGAACATCCTCGACGTCTGGTTCGACTCCGGCGTGAGCCACGCCGCCGTTCTGGAGACCCGTCCCGATCACCGTTCCCCGTCGGACATGTACCTCGAAGGGAGCGACCAGCACCGGGGATGGTTCCATTCGTCGCTCCTGGAATGCGTGGGCACCCGGGGCCGGGCGCCTTACAAGACCGTCCTGACCCACGGCTTCGTCGTGGACGGCGAGGGCAAAAAGATGTCCAAATCCGTGGGCAACGTCGTCGAGCCGGACGAGATCATCACCGAATACGGCGCGGAAATCCTGCGCCTCTGGGTGGCGGCGGAGGACTACACCGACGACATCCGCATCTCCAAGGAGATCCTAACCCGCCTGGTGGAGGCCTACCGGCGGATCCGCAACACGAGCCGCTACATCCTGGGAAATCTCTTCGATTTCGACCCGGCCCGGGACCGCCTGGCCTACGCCGAGATGGAAGAAATGGACCGCTGGGCACTCCACCGCCTCCAGGAGGTGATCCGCCGGGTCCGGGACGCCTACGACCGCTACCAGTTCCACATGGTCTATTACACCCTCTACAACTTCTGCACCGTGGATTTGAGCGCCCTGTACCTCGACGTCCTCAAGGACCGCCTCTACACCTCAAAGGCCGACTCCCGGCAGCGCCGCTCCGCCCAGACGGCCATGGAGATCATCCTGGACGCCATGGCCCGGCTGCTGGCCCCGATCCTCACCTTTACCGCCGAAGAGGTCTGGAATGCCATGCCCACTTACAAGGGGAAGGCGGAAAGCGTCCATCTCACCGAGTTCCCCGCTGTAAATCCGGCCTTTGTGGATGAGGAGCTGGGAGAGAAGTGGCGGACTCTCGTCGCGGTCAAGGGGGAGATCTCCAAGGCCATCGAGGCGGCCCGGAAGAGTAAAACTGTGGGTCATTCCCTCGACGCGGCGGTGGCCGTCGCCCCGCCGGAGAAGCTGCGGGAGCTTATCGCCGGACACCGGGAGGATCTCCAGGCCCTCCAGATCGTATCGCAACTGGACATCGTCACCCGAGGTGACCTGGACGCCGGTGCCTATGAAAGCAAGGAGATCGACGGCCTGTACGTGGGGGTCACCAAGGCCCGGGGGCAGAAGTGCCAGCGCTGCTGGATCTACAGCGAAGACCTGGGGAAGGACCCGGAACACCCCGCCATCTGCGGCCGCTGCCTGGCGAACCTCAAATAAAGACGCAGCGCTGGAGGGATGAATTTGTCGTACCCCATCCCCCACCTAACCTCCCCCTTGAAGGGGGAGGGAAAAGATTTAGAGGCAACTTGATCCATCTGACGGCAGACTTATTCATGAAAAAAAGAAATGTTATCTTTTTGGCGACTGTGGCGGGGCTGCTGATCCTCGATCAGGTCACCAAGTACGTCATCCATACGGGCATGGCCCTCCACGAGTCGATTCCCGTGATCCCGGGATTCTTCAGCATCACCTACATCCGGAACCCCGGGGCGGCCTTCGGCTTCCTTGCCGGGGCCTCGCCGACCTTCCGCTACGTCTTCTTCATCGGCATCACCTTGGCCGCCATCGGCCTCATCCTCCATTACCTGCGCGTCTATGCCGACGAAGATCAACTGCTTACAATCTCCCTGGGGATGATCCTTTCCGGCGCCTTGGGAAACCTCATCGACCGGATCCGCTTCGGCGAGGTGATCGACTTCCTCGACTTCTATATCGGTGCCAACCATTGGCCCGCTTTCAACGTGGCCGATTCCGCCATCTCCGGCGGCGCCTTCGTCCTCTTCATCTACATCGTCCGGATGAAAAAGACAGCGTCTCCCTCCCGAACCGCATAAATATGAAATATGGGGACGCTTCCCCTATTTCTCCTGTTCCGTCAGTTTAAACGATCACAAAAGTGACGGGCTCAGTTCGATTTCCAGGTCATCGAAGGTGGCGAAGCTGGAGAGGAAGATGGCGCGGGCATCCCGCTCGGCCTCCCGGCGCAGCTCCAGATTGGGATAGATCCGGGCATCGAAATGGACCAGTGCCAGACGCTTTGCCCGGGCCTCCCCCGCGATCCGCGCCGCCGTCTCCGGGTTCAAGTGGGGCCAGTCCTCGCTGCCCTGCCCCCGGCGGTAGGCGCATTCGGCAATCAAAAGATCCGCCTCCCGGGCCAGGGTTACGGCGTTGGCACAGTAGCCCGTATCGGGGCAGTAGCTCACCGTCAGGCCGTCCAGAATCAATCGGAAGCCCAGCGTCAAGGAGGCATGACGTAACGGAAGGGCCGTAACCGGGAAGGGAAGCGACGTCACTTCCCCTGGCAGTTCCCGAACGGCGGCGGGGTAGGGAAGATCCTTCAAGGGCACGGTGAACGGCTGATTCACCAGCGTCGTCAGGATGTCCCGGGAACCGGCGGGACCGCAGATGGTAAGTCCGCCGGAAAAGGAGAATTTCGTCAGGGTGTGAAGCCCCGCCACGTGATCCAGGTGAAAGTGACTGAGGAAGAGATAGACGGGCCGGCCGTCGGCCCCGGTGCCGTATTGGTCCGCCTTGGCCAGGCCGTTGCCCGCATCGAGGAGGATGTCATAATCCTCCGTCCGCAAGAGGGTGCAGATCGTATTGCCCGTATCCGTATCGTACCACCCGTTGGTGCCGAGAAAGATGATCTTCACCCGCGGCGGCCCCTCAGGATTTCGTTGCTGATTCGGCAGGCGTAGCGTCGCCGAGGATCGCCTTCCGGGCCTTCGCGAGAATCTCCCTCTTGAAGGACGGATAGCCGGGAATCGTCTGATTGAGAAACTTGTGGGTGTACTGGGTGTCCCAGACGAGCATCCGTTCGAAATCGGACACCTTTCCCATGGGTTCCAACTGTTTTGTCACCGCGGCGATAAAAAACTCTTCTATTCGCTGCGCGTAATCCCGGCGCAGGGCGCGCCGGCCCTCCTCGTCGTGGTTTTCCATCCGTCCCGCCGCGGTCAACTCGTCGATCCACTCCCGGGCAACATCTTGAAACATGCTCTCCCTCCTTATCTTAATCCGGCGCATCTTATCCGGCCGCGGCATCGCCGGATTTCATTCCCGTCCCCGCCCCTGTCCCGGGTCGTGTCGTGACGCCCGCCGGATCAGGCGAGCGCCGCCTTCCCGAGGTTCCGCCTCTTCGTCATCAGACCAGCCGGCGAACACACTCCACGTCCGTACCGAATCCGCACCCACCATCACGGCATCCTGCCTGTATATGGGCATGTTTTATATATGCGACTCAGGAATTCCGGGCAAGCACTAATCCACAAGCGCAGGATGAAGTCTTCAATGTTGACGACATCGTAAAAAGTCCATATGCGGCGTTGCGCTTCATCCTTCGTCACTGCGACGTACACACAAGTACGCCTCATTCCTCAGGATTCGCGCGCCTTGCCTCTGGAGCTTTTTACTTCGTCGTCTCAATGATGACTTTTTGCGAGTTCATCAATATTCACGATTCACACCGCGGCGCAAGCCATATGTCGTCTTCCGATTGTGAAAATATTCCATCGATAATTGTTCTTGACAAAAGGTCATGATTTCCATTGTACTCCAAATCAATCCGAGCGACCTTTGAAAGCGGCCCCGCTTGTCATACCGTGCTTGCGTCGGCATCCGGAAGAATGATGAATTGTGGACAGCTCATAAAACACACCTTTTTCGCCGGGGCGGGGATGACAAAAGGCGCGCCGCGCAACAATAAATCAAAGGCCGCTCCGAACAGATAAGGAGGTTACACTTATGGCGCTCAATTTGGAGGCAATCGGCAAGAAAATCGGCCCGGTCACCAAGACCTACACCTGGAAGGACGCCGCCCTGTACGCTCTGGGAATCGGCGCGGGCTTCGACGAACTGGATTACGTTTACGAAAAAAACCTCAAGGTCATCCCCAGCTTTTCCGTGGCCGGTATCTTTGGCTTCTTCCGGCACGTGGCCAGAGCCGCCAACGTGAACCTGGCGGGCATTCTTCACGGCGAGCAGGACATAATCTTCTACCGCCCCATCCCCACCGGAGGAGCCCTGACGACCGAGGGGTCAATCACCCACTACTACGACAAGAAGGATAAGGGCGCCGTCGTCATCGCGGCAGGAGACACCTGCGACGCCGACGGCAATAAGCTCTTCAAGAATGTCATTACTATGTTCAGCCGCTTCGACGGCAACTTCGGCGGCGAGGAAGGGAAGACCGAACCCTTCGTATTCCCGGCGTCCGAACCCGACTTCGTGGTCACGGCCCAACCCTCCCCTGATCAGCCGCTCCTCTACCGCCTCTCCGGCGATTTCTTTCAGCTCCACGTCGATCCCGACTTTGCCCGGCAGGTGGGCTTTGAAAAGCCCATCATGCACGGCCTGTGCACCCACGGTTTTGCCTGTCGCGCCCTCATGGAAAAACTGACCCCGGGGCAGCCGGATCTGGTCCGGCGCTTGGCCTGCCGTTTCTCGAAGCCCCTTTACCCCGGCGAGCCCATCCGGACCCTCATCTGGAAGACCGGGGAAGGACGGGCCGTATGGCGTACCCTGAAAGCCAAAACCGGCGATGTCGTCATTGACAACGGCATCTTCGAGTACGGACCCGCCGCCGGGGCTCAGATCCGTTTTGACGGCCGGGTGGCGGTCATCACGGGAGCGGGGGGCGGCCTGGGGCGGGTGTATGCCCTGGAGCTCGCCAAACGGGGCGCCAAGGTCGTCATCAACGACTTCGGCGCCGCCCGCGACGGCGCCGGGGACGGCTCCAGTTCCCCCGCCGACAAGGTCGTAGCCGAAATCAAGGCCGCGGGCGGCGAGGCCGTGGCCAACTACGACAACGTCGCCACTCCCGAGGGCGGGGAGAGAATCGTCAAAACCGCCCTGGACTCCTTCGGACGCCTCGACATCCTCATCAACAACGCCGGCATTATCCGCGATAAGGGGCTCCTCAAGATGGAGACGGAAAACTGGCGCGCCGTCATCGACGTTCACCTCAACGGCGCCTACCACGTCACCAGGCCCGCCTTCGCCGCCATGCGCGACCAGGGCTACGGGCGCATCGTCATGACCACCTCCGCCTCGGGACTTTACGGCAACTTCGGCCAGACCAACTACTCCGCCGCCAAGCTGGGCCTCGTGGGTTTCATGAACACCATCAAGATCGAAGGACAGAAGTACAACATAAAGGTCAACAGCATCGCCCCCATCGCCGCCTCCCGTCTCACCGAGGACATCCTTCCCCCCGACATCTTCGCCAAACTCAAACCCGAATTCGTCGCCCCTATTGTCCTCTACCTCGTCTCCGAGACGTGCGGGGTAACGGGACACATCTTCAACGCCGGGATGGGTTTCTACAACCGCGCCGCCATCCTCACCGGCCCAGGGACGGTCATCGGAGACGGCCGGCGGATTCCCACCTTAGAGGAAGTGGCAGACAACTGGGAGAAGATCGGCGATATGGAAGGCGCCAAGGAGTATTTCCAGCTCATGGACCAGGTGACGGATCTCCTCAATGCCTTCGCCCCGAAGCCCAAAGCGGCCGCCGCCGAGACAACCTCCTCCGACCCCGGATCGTCAGGCGGCGCCTCGGCCATCGCAGCCGCTGCAACCGCGGGAGACGGCACCCCCGCCCAGCCCGCTCCGCCCACCGTGGCGGGGATCTTCGCCCAGATGCAGCAGGCCTTCCAGGCCGAGAAGGCGGCCGGGGTCAACGTCGTCTTCCAGTTTCACATCACCGGCGACGGCGGCGGCGACTGGTTCGCGGAGGTGAAGGACGGGGCCTGCCGGATCGAGGCGGGCAAGCGGGACGCCCCGACGACGACCATCACCATGGCCGCCGGGGATTTCCTCGACATGATGGGCGGCAAGCTTTCGGCGATGCAGGCCTACACCTCGGGCCAGATCAAGATCGGCGGCGATCTTCTCAAATCGCAGTTGATCGAGAAGCTCTTCAAACTGAGATGAATCCCATCCCCACTCTAACCCTCCCCTTGAAGGGGAGGGAAAGGTGTAAACAATAAATATCAGAACAAATGGCTAAGGAGTTCCGGGAGGGAGCGGACGGGAAGGAGGGCAATGTCGCTTTCCTGCCCCCCCCCCCTTTGCGAAGCGACGCCTCGGTCGGAAGCCGAGGCAATGGCGGCTCTAGCCGCCGGCACGGCGGACCGCAACGCCGATAGTGAGGTGGATTTGGCGGGTGTGGCGGATGATGCGACAGGTTTGGCCGCTGCGGCGGCGTCCGTCCCCGCCTCTCCCCGGGGGGCAACAAAGGGCAGGATGCACCGGGAAAAACCCAGACGCGCCGCCTCGCGGATGCGGACATCGGCGCGGCTGATCCCCCGGATCTCCCCGGCCAGGCCCACCTCCCCGCAGACCACGGTCCCCGGCACCACCGCCCGGTCCAGAAAGCTCGATGCCAGGGAGGAGACAATCCCCAGATCGATGGCCGGTTCGCTCACCTTCACGCCTCCGGCGACGTTGATGAAGATGTCGTGATTGCTCAGATGGAGGCCGCAGACCTTGTCCAGGACCGCCACCAGGAGCGACACGCGGTTGGCGTCCACGCCGATGGCCGTCCGCCGGGGCATCCCGAAATTCGTCGGGATCACGAGGGACTGAATCTCGATGAGGATGGGCCGCGTCCCCTCCATGCTGGGAACCACCACGGAGCCCGCCGCCCGCTCCGGCCGTTCCGCCAGAAAGAACGCCGAGGGATTGGCCACCTCGCGGAGGCCGTCGCCCCGCATTTCGAAGACGCCGATCTCGTTCGTAGGCCCGAAACGGTTCTTTATCCCCCGGATGATCCGGAAGGCATGTCCGCTGTCCCCCTCGAAGTACAGGACGGTATCCACCATGTGCTCCAAGACCTTCGGTCCGGCAATGGCGCCGTCCTTCGTCACATGGCCGACGAGAAAGACGGGGATACCCGTCTTCTTGGCCTGGATGATCAGGCGCTCCGACGATTCCCGCACCTGTCCGACACTGCCCGGGGCCGAACCCAGGGCGGCGGAGCAGACCGTCTGGATGGAATCGACAACCACCGCCTGGGGCCTGGTGGCCTCGATTTGTCGCATCATGCTGTCCAGGTCGATCTCCACCAGCACGAAGAGATTTGCCGCCTCCGCCCCGATCCGTCGCCCCCGGAGCTTGATCTGCGGGGCCGATTCCTCGCCGGTGATGTAGAGGACCTTCATCCCCTGCGCCGCCAGTTGCTGGAGGAGTTGCAGGAGCAGGGTGGATTTGCCGATCCCCGGATCGCCGCCCACCAGGATCGCCGATCCCGGGACGATGCCGCCCCCCAGAACCCGGTCCATCTCCGCCATGCCCGTCCGGATGCGTTCCCCCTCGTCCGCCTCGATAGCCTCGATGGGTTGCGGGGCCCCCGAAAATGAAAAAGACGCCCGCCCGGACGCCCCTGCTCCCCCTGCCGCCGTCTCCCGCAACTCCTCCTCGACGAAGGTGTTCCACTCCCCGCAGCCCGGACATCTCCCCAACCATTTCGGGGAATCATGACCGCAGCTCTGGCAGAAAAAGGCAGTCCGCGGTTTCTTATCGATGGATTTTTTCGACATTATAATAGGGGGCTACTTCCCCTATTATTTCATGATCCAGCGGCGGGGGCCAAAGGTTTCTTCCAGTCCGAGGCGCCAGGCGCCGTCTTCCTTCTTCAGGATGAGGATCGCCGGATTTTCCGATTTTCGGTACTGGATGATGACCGTGGCGCCATCGCCTTTGATCGATCCCAGGGACCAGCGGCTCTGTTCCAGGACAAGGTCGGGATTGAAGACGTCGAGATAGGAATCCCAGTAAGCCTTAGCCTGGGGCCCGCCGGTGGCGAAGTCATTGCTTAGCTGCGCCGCCGTAAACTCGTGCCCGGTTTTTCCGGCGCCTTTGCGGACACTCTCCACCATCTCGTTTCTGGTCTTGGCGGTCAGTCCCGCCCATATCGCCGGATAGTCTCTCGCCTTCATGGCCTTGAAGACCCCCTCGGCGGCATTCAGCACCGTTTCCGCCTCCGGGCTCAGGGACTGCGTCACCGCAGCACAAGGTGCCATAAGCTGGGATGCGGCAATCAAAACGGCAATCACCGCCCACCGCAAAAAGATCGTTCTTCGCTTCATGAATTCAGGAAAGCAATAGCACGCCGTGAGCTTCCCGGCGTGCTATGCAAATAAGGATGGAAATAAAAAAGCTACTCTTGACGCGATGTCATATCCGTGAAGAGTAGCCAACTTCACTGCTTAGTGGTGTGACGTCGCCGAATGGGCCGCGGGCGTCGAATCGCTCTTGGATGAAGAGGAAGCGATCGCTGCTGTGGCGATTGCCGCTGCCGCCACGGCGGCTGCAGCGATGGTTCCCGCCCCGATACCGGCCAAAGCCCCGCCTCCGGCCGCGGCACCCGCGCCGGCCGCTCCAGCTGTTCCGGCACCCGCGCCGGCCGCTCCAGCCGTTCCGGCACCCGCGCCTTGAGCCTGGGCAAAGACGCTCACGGGCAGCATCGCCATAAAAAAGATCATCCCGACAATCAGTGTGTACTTGCCAATCGTTTTCATACTCTTCCTCTCTTTCCTCCTTATCTCATTGATATTATTAATATATAACTCTACATCTTTTTTTGTTCTCTTATATTATTTTAATTACTATTATGTCAAGGACTTTTTTCCTTTACCAGAGTTTGATAATCGTTGCCGCCGTGACGGCGGTGTTCATGAGAACCTGAGTGATGTCCTTGATCTCCCTAAGCCAGGCGATCTGGGCGATCCGCTCCGGAACGACGATGACATCCCCCGGTTCGATCTGTTTGATTTCCTTGCCATAGGCCGTCATCTCCCAGCGATCCCGCTTGTCGTTCCAGGTAGCGAAGCCCGAGGAGAGCTTCCGGGCGCTCCCGTCTACCTTGATGACAAATACATTGGCCTCGTCGGCATACCGGGCATAACCCCCGGCCAGGGCGACGTAGTCCTTGTAATCCAGGCTGTCGTTATAGATGTGGGACCCTTCCGACATCACCGCCCCGACCACGTTGACCACGCTCGTCTTCTGGGGAAGGAAGAGGTTGTCGCCGCTCTCGAGTTCGATGTCGAAAGCACCGCCCTTGAGCATCCGGACGTGGCTCAGGGCGATGGTCATCCTTCCCGTGGCCTGGAGGGATTTCATGTACTCGATGAGTTTCAGCTTCAGCTCCGCTTCCTGCTTCTTGGCCGCCATCTCCTCGGCGCTGATGGACGTCGCCACCCGGGCGGAGCTCTCCGAAAGCAGTTCCCGCTCCATGCGGCGGGCCATTTCGTCAAGGCTCTTCTGCTGCAACTCCCGGACGGTCTCCCGTTTGAAGACGGCCCCCCGGAGATAGGCGTTGTCCGTATAACCCCCGGCCCGCTCGATCACCGACGAAAGCTTTTCCCCTTTGTGGAAGGAGTATTTCCCGGGGAACTTGAATTCCCCCGACAGTTTTACGTATTGCAGGGAGCCCCAGTTGGGGATGCGCTTGACCAGAAGCCGGTCGTTGGGCATCAAAACCACGTTCTGCTGGGGATCTCCCGCCAGGGCACGGCCCAGATTGATCACCCGCCGCCCCGTCGCGGATGATTTTCCCGCCACCACGACGATGGATGAGATCTCCGCCTCTCCCAGATAGGCCGATTCCAGAAGGTTGCCACCCTTGAAAACGAGGTCGCGGACGGTCATCCCCTCGGTATATTGATACGTTCCGGGCCGGGCGACATCCCCGTCGATCGCCACATGCTTCTTGTAAACCTGCTCCCAGATGGAATGGACGACGATCTGATCCTCGTTCTGGAGCGGAAGATTATGCTGGGGGTCGCCGGCCATCGCCTTGCCCAGATCGAAGAAAAGGGTCTGGTACTGCCGTTTATTGTTCGTCCGGATGATCTCCGCCCGGTCCAGATAGGAGTTGCTGGTCAGTCCTCCGGAGATGAGGATCACGTCCTTGACGCGCATATTTTCCACAAAGGGGATGTTGCAACTGAGCTTGGTCCGATTCTCGATCTCCAACAAGCGGTTGGCCAGATCAGCCTGATTGGTGCGGATAAGGTCCGCCCGGAGAACACGCATGTTTTCCGTGGGGACCCGGCCGAAGTTTTTGATCTCGTCATGGATGCTCCTCACCGTTGCCGCCTGATCGTACATATTCATGCGCTTGAGGATGTTCTCGATCAGGACCAGTTCCGCGGTGACATCAGCCAGGGCGCCACCTTTTTTCACCTTCCGTTCGATTTCCAGAAGCTGGTTAGCGAGATCGGGGCGGCCCACCTTGACCAACTGGGTACGCAAATTGCGGAAATCTTCCGGAGGGATTTTCAGGTTGTCGGCCACCTCGCTCTCGATAGTCCAAACCTGCTTCGCCAGGTCAGTCAATCCCTGTTTCTTCAGATCCTCTTCGATTGCCTTCAGGCTCTGGGAAAGCCGGTATTGGCTGTAGCGAGGTTTTTCCGCCCGGCTCTGGGAAAGCAAGTACTGACTGTAGCGGGATTCTTCCGATCCCGCTCCCGCCGCCGCGGTGCCGCCGGCAGCCGTTCGGGTATCGACAGTCATCCCAGTCCTCATTCCACCCCCGGGCTCGCTTGTCATCGCCCTCATTCCAGCCAGGGACTCTCTTGTCATCTCACCGGTTGTTTCTGCTTCCTTATCTGTCGCGCAGTCACCCCGAATCTCCCCTTCGATCCGGACAAAGGGGCTGTCCTTGAAGAGGCCCTGATGGAAGACATAGATGCTGTCCCGGGGCTTCAGCTCCACATTCGCCCGTTCATCCTTTTTCAGCAGCAGGTTCTCCAGATTCAAGGGCACCAGGACGGTTTTCATGTCCGGCGGCTCCAGACGCTTGATGAGGGCGTATTCGAGGTAGGTTTCACTCAGCAGGTCATCGCTGTTCTTGAGCAGATCGCCCACGCGCATCCCCGGTTTCATCTCGTATTTCCCCGGACGCTTGACGTTGCCGTTGAGATAGACGACGTTCACGTTGATATCCATGATCGGAAAGATCTTCACCAGGTCGGCGTCGTGGAGAGCGATCTCCGCAGCCTTGGCCATCTTCTTGTCGTCGATGTCCATAACGATGTGGCGCTGGTTCCTGACGATCCGTTCGATCTGGATCTGCTGGGTGTAGGCGGAGGGGGTGATGCCGCCGGCCAGTTCCAGGAGATATTCCAAATCGTAGCGGTGCTTCAACTCGTAAAGGGCGGGGCGGCGGACGTTGCCGGCGATGCCGGCTACCGGCCCGGTGATGGGGACGAAGATCACATCGCCGGCCAAAAGGGCTACGTCATGGCTCTTGTCGCCTTTGAGGAGGAGATCGTAAAGGTCGAAGGTCGTCACGAGGCGGCCTTTACGTTTCAACTGGACGTTGCGCATGGAA
>JAKQIZ010000186.1 GCA_029561465.1 Deltaproteobacteria bacterium
GAGCATGATGATGAAAAAAGCCACGATATTGACCGTCAGGGAACCGACGATGATATCGACCCTGGTATAGGCGTAATCCTCCGCCTTCAGGCCCTTGTCCACCACGGAAGACTGGAGATAGAACTGCATCCACGGGGCGATAGTCGTACCGACCACGCCGACGGCCATGGTGAGAAAGGCGGGGTCTGCGCTGAGCGTCGGGGTGACCAAAGCGATCCCGATCTCTCCCCAGTCCGGTTTTCCCATAAATCCTGAAATGATATAGGAAACATAAAACAGGCAGGCCACGAGAAAGACCTTTTCCACCGATTTGTAGCTCCCCTTGACGACGAGCCACCAGACGAAGAATGCCCCAACGGGAACGGAAAGGTACTTGCTGACACCGAAGATCTCCAGGCTGGCGGCGATGCCCGCAAATTCGGAGATGGTGTTGCCCAGATTGGCCAGCAAGAGGACCATCATGAGGTAAACGGTGATCTTGGCTCCGAACCGTTCCCGGATGAGATCGGATAGTCCCTTGCCGGAAACCACCCCCATCCGGGCGCACATCTCCTGAATGATGATCAGGGCCACGGTGATGGGGATGAGGGTCCAGAGGAGGGAGAGGCCGTACTGAGCGCCGGCCAGGGAATAGGTGGTTATGCCGCCGGCATCGTTGTCGACGTTGGAGGTGATGATTCCCGGCCCGATAAGGGCGAACAGCAATCCCAGGGAGCGCCAGAATCTCTTCTGGAACAGACGGCGAAAGATATTGACTTTTTTCCCTTCCTCATTCCGTTCCGACATCTATGACCTTCGCCTTCGTCCATGATCATTTCTTTCCCAAATGCGGGGCCACGACCTCAAGGAGATTCTTGAAGGGAATCACGCCCTTGATCCTACCCAAGTCATCGACCACCGGGATCGCCATGAGCCCGTATTTGGCGAACAGCTCGGCAATCTCGTCTTTGTCTTCGTCGAGATGAACGGAAATCACCCGTTCATCCATGAGATCCGCCAGACGGGCCGCCATAGGGGCCGCCAACAGTTCCCGAAGGCTGACCATCCCCAGGAGGCGATCCGCCTCATTCACCACATATACATAATAGATGAAATCCATATCCTCCGCTTCGCCGCGGATCGCCGCCAGCACCTTCTCCACCGTCGTCTCCGGCAGAAAGTGGAGGACAGCCGAGGTCATCAACCCCCCCGCCTCCTCCTCCGGGTGAGCCAGGAGTTCCTTGACGTCTTCGGCGATATCCTGCTCCATTTCCTTCAGGATCCCCTCGGCCTTATCCCTGGGCAGGTCGCCCAGGAGGTCTGCCGCTTCGCTCAACGACATCTCTTCGATGATATCCGACGCCACAGCGGCATTCATATCTTTGATAAGACTGACCTGGATCTTCGGATCCGTTTCTTCCAGGATCTCCGCCGCCGTTTCCACATCGAGGGACCGGAATACGGCGCTGCGCTGGTTCACATCGAGATCTTCAATGATATCCGCAAGATCGGCTGGGTGAATCCGGGCCAGGCGATCCTGGGTTATCTTCAGGCGCAGGAGATCGGGAGTTGAAATGGGCTGTACGTACTTCCACGAGATGTACTGGTTGGGCAGGTTATAATCGAAAAAGGTGTGGAGAAAGAGATCCACCAACTTTTCCAGTCCGGAACGCCGCATGAGGCCCCGGAAGCCCACATCCACATGGACCAGATGGAGACACCGGCGGGCCATGAGAAACTGGAGATCATTGACCCGGAGCACCTTGGCGCCGTGGGTGTCGACAATCTGCTTGTCCAGCAGGGAGTCCTTGAGGAGCAGTTCGTTTTCCCGCAACTCCGGCGGCCGGTAATCGTCGGCGGTCGTCCGGTCGGCATGAATGGGTAGCCGCACCTCCTCGACTTCGGGAAACCGGCACAAAACCAGCTCTCCCCGTTGTTCCTCCCGGTCGATCATGGCCTCGGTGACGACGGGATAAGGTTCGGTCACAGTCGCAACCAGATCGACTATTTTACCCACCGGACGGCCTTCCGGCCCGATTAATGGCTGCCCCAGGATTTCGCTCAAAAACAAAAAAACCTGAGGCTCAGCATTGACCGCCATAACTCCCACCTCCAGGCGGGGCAGTATATAACACAGTCCCACCTCGATCGGAAAGGCATTTTTATCGACATGGCAAAAAGTCCCCATGTGGTGTTTCTATCCATCCTTTAACACATGTCATTTCCACAACTAGTTCTCATGCCTCATGATTCTCTGGAGCTGCCCGCTGATTCTTTGGGCTTGACAAACAAAGGGCGATCTTTTATAGCTAGCTTCGCCTGAGAATATATGGCCTTTTAAATTAATCCGGAGAGATTGAAAAAGGGAAAGTGTGAAAAGGGCGACGAGGAGAATAGTCATGAACGGGCCTCCCCAGGTATTACGGGGAGGCCTTTTTGTTTTTTGACTGAGGAGACCATGAAAAACAAAAAACGCATCGTTATGGACGCCGAAGGCATCGACCGCTCCCTGACCCGCATCGCCTACGAGATCCTGGAGAAGAACAAGGGTCTGAACGATCTGGTGCTCATCGGCATCCGTACCGGCGGGGTCTATCTGGCCTACCGGCTGCGGAAAAAGATCGCCGCCATCGAGGGCATCGAAGTCCCCTTGGGAATCCTCGACATCACCCTGTACCGGGACGATCTGTCGCGGATCAACAAGAAGCCCCGGATCGGCAAGACGGAGATCGCCTTCTCCCTGGACAACATGAAAGTCGTCTTGGTGGATGACGTGCTCTTCACCGGCCGGACCATCCGGGCCGCTATGGACGCCCTCATCGATTTCGGCCGCCCGCGCCTGATTCAACTCGCCGTCCTCATCGACCGGGGGCATCGGGAATTGCCGATCCGCGCCGATTTCGTCGGCAAGAACCTCCCCTCTTCCCTCTGGGAGGACGTCAGTGTCAATCTCACGGAAAAGAACGGCGCCGACGAAGTGGTGATCGAGCCGGAGACGGAAGAATAGCAGATGAAGTGGGAAAGAAAAGACATGCTGGGCATCAGGGATCTCTCCCGGGAGGAGATCATCCTGGTCCTCGATACGGCCGATTCCTTCATCGAGGTGTCCACACGGGAGATCAAAAAGGTTCCCACCCTCCGCGGCAAGACCATCGTCAACCTCTTCTACGAGGCGAGCACCCGGACGAGAACCTCTTTCGAGATCGCGGGGAAACGGCTCAGCGCCGATACGATCAATATCTCTTCCACGACCAGCAGCGTCGTCAAGGGGGAAACCCTGATCGATACGGCAAGAAACCTCGAGGCCATGAATCCCGATGTCATCATCATCCGCCACAGCGCCGCCGGGGCCCCCCACCTGCTGGCGGGGCTGGTTAAACAGTCGGTCATCAACGCCGGCGACGGCGCCCATGAACATCCCACTCAGGCCCTCCTGGACATGATGACGATCCGGGCCAAAAAGGGGCGCATCGAAAACCTCCGGATAGCCATCGTCGGCGACATCGCCCACAGCCGCGTGGCCCGGTCCAACATCTACGGATTGAAGACCATGGGGGCCCAGGTCGCCGTTGCCGGTCCGGCCACGATGCTGCCCAGAGACATGGAACATATGGGGGTCGAGGTGCATTCTTCGCTGGAAAAGGCCCTGGCCGGGGCGGATGTCGTCATGATGCTCCGGATCCAGATCGAACGGCAGCATCAGAACATCTTCCCCTCGCTCCGGGAGTACGCCCGGCATTTCTGCCTGAACAGACAGAACATCGCCCTGGCCAAACAGGACGTCCTGGTCATGCATCCGGGACCGATCAACCGGGGGGTGGAAATCGCCCCGGAAATCGCTGATGGCCCGTTCTCCGTTATCCTCAACCAGGTGACCAACGGGGTGGCGGTACGGATGGCCCTGCTGTATCTGCTCACGGGAGGCAAGGGGTAAACGGATGAGGCCGAGCAAGAGGTTGTGCCGACCGGCGGCGAGACCGACGGCCGCGGCGGGACGATAATCGTTGTTTTAGACC
The DNA here is from genome assembly GCA_029561465.1 of Deltaproteobacteria bacterium. Taxonomy (GTDB): domain Bacteria; phylum Desulfobacterota; class Syntrophia; order Syntrophales; family UBA8958; genus UBA8958. Next base: position 3,996 of record JAKQIZ010000186.1, read on the forward strand.
GTTATGAGTAAAGTAGAAGGGAAATATAATCGTCAGGTGAGAGTCCATAGATGAAATCAGCAGTAGCGGGACAAAACTGGTTGCTCCGCGGGGCAAGGGTGGTCGATCCCGGCCGGGGCCTGGACGACCGGCTGGATATCATCGTCGAGGGCGGCCGCATTGCCGGGATCGGGCGCGATCTGGGCAAGAAGCGAGGGAAAGGCCTCCGGATCATGGAGCTGGGGGGCCTCGTCATCACCCCCGGTCTCGTCGATATGCATGTCCATTTCCGGGAACCGGGCTATGAATACAAGGAAACCATCGCCACGGGAAGCGCGGCCGCCGCCGCCGGGGGCTTCACCGCCGTGGCCTGTATGCCCAATACCAATCCCGTCAACGACAATCGCTCCGTAACGGAATTCATCCTCCGCAAGGCCGGGGAGGCGGACCTCGTCCATGTCTATCCCATCGCCGCCATTACGCTTGGTTCCCAGGGGAATACCCTGGCGGAGTTCTGGGATCTCAAGGAGGCGGGGGCCGTCGCCCTTTCCGATGACGGCAAACCCGTCATGGACGGCGCCATCATGCGCCGGGCGCTGGAATACGCCCATTCCCTCGGAATGCCCGTGGTGTCCCACTGCGAGGATCTCTCCCTCTCCGCCGGCGGGGCCATGCACGAAGGGCTGGCCGCCACGGAACTTGGCCTGCCGGGCATACCCGGAATCGCCGAGGAGGTCATGGTCGCCCGGGACCTCCTGCTGGCGGAATACACTGGGGCGGTGCTGCACATCTGTCATGTTTCCTCCGCCGGCTCCGTCCGCCTCATCAGGGATGCCAAGTCCCGGGGCGTAAAGGTAACCGCCGAAACGGCACCCCATTATTTCACCCTTACCGCGGACTGCCTGCGCGGTTACGACGTCAACGCCAAGGTAAATCCGCCGCTCCGGGAACAACGGGACATCGAGGCCGTCCGGGAAGGGCTCCGGGACGGAACCATCGATGTCATTGCCAGCGATCACGCCCCCCATGCCGTGACGGACAAGGAGGTGGAGTTCGAGTACGCAGCCAGCGGCATGATCGGTCTGGAGACCTCCCTGGCCCTGAGCCTCCGGCTCGTCACCGACGGATTCCTTTCCCTGCCGGAGCTCGTGACCAGGATGAGTGCCCGACCGGTGGCGATCCTCGGCGTCCCCGGCGGCAGCCTTGCCCCCGGCGCACCCGCCGATTTGACCGTGATCGACCTGGAACGCCGCTGGACGGTAAGCCCCGAAGGCATTCGCTCCCGGAGCAGGAACACCCCCTTCCTGGGCTGGCATCTGACCGGAAAGGCTGTCCTGACCATGAAGGGCGGCGCGGTAACCCACTCCGACCTTCTTCGAGACCATGAACGCCCGGACCAGCCATAAGACCAGGGCGATCGTCCTTCACACCCTCGACTACGGGGAATCGGACCGGATCGCCACCTTTTACACCCGGGAATACGGGAAGCTGAAGGGAATCGCCAAGGGGGCGCGACGGTCCCGGCGGCGGTTCGCCAACGCCCTGGAGCCTTTTTCCTTCACTCAGGTCATCTTCTCCCGCCGGGGGAGCGGCGACACCCTCGCCATGGTGGATCAATGTGAAATCATAGATCATTTCCCCGTGATTCGTAGCGATCTGGAAAAGTGCGTGGCGGCCTCCTACCTGGTGGAACTCACCGGCGCCTTCACCGTGGAGGGGAAAAAAAACGAGGCGGTCTTCCAATTGCTCGTGGATTTTCTGGCCCTGATGGAAAACGGCCCCTTCCGAACCAGTCTCCTTTCCTTTTTCGAGATCCGGTTGCTCGGTTTGGCCGGCTACGAGCCCGTCCTGGATCGCTGCACCCGGTGTCATGCCTCCCTGGAGGCGGGCCGGGCCTTCATCTTCAGCAACACCCGGGGCGGTTTGCAGTGCAGCCGCTGTGAACCCGTTCCCGGCGCTGTGCCGGCGTTGTCTCTGGGAACGATCCGTAGCCTCCTCCACGGCAGGACACTGCCGGTTCGAAATCTGTCCCGCCTGCTCCTCTCCCCACAGGCCGACGACGAGTCCCGGCGCCTCCTGGTCTCATTCATCCAACATCTTCTGGGCCGAGAGCTGAAATCGTGGCAGGTCCTCCGGCAACTCCGGCAGTTGGGCGCCATGAACATCAATACCTGTTGACTCTGATTGTTTGCCATGTTATCCATTTGGCCTTACATAATTCGTAAGGAACAAGGAGGTTATTGTGACCTTTCAGGAGTTGATTTTTTCTTTGGAAAGATACTGGGCCGACCAGGGCTGCGTCATCCAGCAGCCTTACGACCTCGAGGTGGGGGCGGGAACCTTCAATCCAGCCACCTTCCTCCGGGCCCTGGGGCCGGAGCCCTGGAATGTAGCCTATGTGGAACCGTCGCGTCGACCGACCGACGGTCGTTACGGTGAAAACCCCAACCGCCTGCAGCACTATTACCAGTACCAGGTGATCATGAAGCCCTCGCCGCTGAACATTCAGGAACTCTACCTCGATTCGCTGAAGAGCTTCGGCATCGATCCCCGGGAGCACGACATCCGTTTCGTCGAGGACGACTGGGAGTCACCCACGGTGGGGGCCTGGGGCCTGGGCTGGGAGGTATGGCTGGACGGCATGGAGATCACCCAGTTCACCTATTTTCAGCAGGTGGGCGGCATGGACCTGCGTCCCGTCTGCGCGGAGATCACCTATGGTATCGAACGGATTGCCATGTACATCCAGGGAATCGACAACGTTTACGATCTGAAGTGGAACGACCGGGTCACCTATGGGGACGTCCACCATCAGGGCGAGGTGGAATGGTCCGTGTACAACTTTGAAAAGGCCGACGTGGACACGCTGCGAAAGCTATTCGACATGTACGAGGCAGAAGGGATTCGGGTGGCGGAAATGGACCTCGTCCTGCCCACCTATGACTGCTGCCTCAAGTGCTCGCACACCTTCAACATGCTCAACGCCCGGGGGGCCATCAGCGTCGCCGAACGCACCAGTTATATCGGGCGGGTCCGGAACCTGGCCCGGCTCAGCGCCGAGCTGTTCATCAAACAAAGAGAAAAGATGGGTTATCCCCTCATAAAATAATCCGGAAAGGGGTTTACAGGAGTATCAGGGAATGGGAAAAGAATTGCTGCTTGAAATCGGCACGGAAGAGATTCCGGCCGCCTTTTTGCCCCGGGCCATGGCCGACATGGACGAGTTGATCCGCAAGGCATTGAACGGGGAACGGGTTAAATTCGGACCGGTCACCACCATGGCGACGCCGCGGCGCCTCTTGCTCCATGTCGCCGATGTGGCGGTTACTCAGGAAGATCAGGTAATCGAAAAGATCGGCCCGACCCGCAAGGCCGCCTTCGACGAGGGAGGAAATCCTACCAAGGCGGCGGTGGGTTTCGCCCGGGGACAGGGCATCGACTTGGGAGAAATCGAAATCATCGCCACGGATAAGGGCGAGTACCTCTGCGCCCGGAAAAGGATCGCCGGCGGCGATGTCGCCGCCATGCTGCCCGGCCTGCTCGCCAAATTCATCATGACCATCCCCTTCAAAAAGGCCATGCGCTGGTCCAATCTGGAGCTCCGTTTCGCCCGGCCGATTCATTGGCTCCTGGCCCTTTACGGTGGCGAGGTTATCCCCGTCCGGATCGAAAACATTGAGGCCGGCAACGCCTCTCGGGGACACCGCTTCATGAGCCCCGGTCCCTTTGCCGTCTCGGACTTTCGAGATTATCTGGACAAGGCCCGGGAAGCCTGGGTGATCATCGATCCGGAAGAACGGAAAAAAATCATTCGGGAAGAGGCGCAGCGGGTCGCCGCCGCCGTGAACGGCCAGCCTCTCATCACCGACGATCTCCTGGAAACCGTCGCCTTTCTCGTCGAATATCCGACGGCGGTCTGCGGCGTTTTCGATCCCGACTACCTCAAGCTCCCCCGGGAGGTTTTGACCACCACCATGATGTCCCATCAGAAGTACTTTCCCGTGGTGGACGCCGCGGGCAGGCTGCTGCCTCATTTCATCACCATCAACAACACCCCGGCCCGGGATCCGTCCGTGGTGACCAGGGGCAACGAAAAGGTCATCCGGGCCAGGCTTTCCGATGCCCGGTTCTTCTTCGAGGAAGACCAGAAGATCTCCCTGGACCGCCGTTTCGAGGAGCTCCGTAAAGTCGTCTATCATTCCCTCCTGGGTACATCTTATGAAAAGGTCCTCCGGTTCCGCAAACTCGCCGCCCTCATCACCGCCAAGATCGATCCCGCCCTCGCCGCGCCGGTGGACCGCGCCGCCGTCCTGGCCAAAGCGGATCTGGATACCCAGATGGTGGGGGAATTTTCGGAACTCCAGGGGGTCATGGGGCGTGAATATGCACTGCTAGCCGGTGAAGACCCCCTGATCGCCAAGGCGATCTATGAGCATTATCTGCCCCTCGCCGCGGGGGGGGAACTGCCGGAGTCGGACATCGGCGCCATCGTTGGCATCGCCGACAAGATGGACACCATCATCGGCTTCTTCGGCGTAAATCTCATTCCTTCGGGAACCGCCGATCCATACGCCCTGCGGCGCCAGGCCCTGGGGATCATCAACATCATCCTCGCCAAGGGTTATCCGCTGCGCCTGGCGGAACTGGTGGCGGCGGGCATCAACATCCTCCAGGACAAACTGAAGCGTCCCGCCGAAGAGATTGCCCGTGACGTCCTGGACTTTTTCCGGACGCGGTTCGAAAACCAACTTATCGCCCAGGGTCATGCCTACGACGTCGTCGATGCCGTGCTGGCTATCGACGCCTCCGATCTTGCGGAGGCTCTGAAAAAGATCGAAGCCATGGAGGCGTTCAAGAATCACGCCGACTTCCAGCCCCTGGCGGTGGCCTGCAAGCGCGTGGCGAACATCCTCAAGGATTTTCGAAACGGCGAGGTGCGGCCGGAACTCTTCCGGGAGGACGCCGAAAGTGAACTCTACCGGGTCTTCCAGGAAGTGCGGAAGCGGGCCGCGGACCATCTCGATGCATGCCGCTACGAAGGGGCCCTGACGGAAATGGCCCGGCTTCGGGCCCCGGTGGATGCCTTCTTCGACGCCGTCATGGTCATGGCCAAGGAAGAGGATATCAGGTTCAATCGTTTGTCGCTGCTTGAAGAGATCGCGGCACTGTTCCGGAGAGTCGCCGATTTTTCCAAGCTGGTCACGGATTTTTGAGGTTGGATGGAAATGGCGGATCTCGCTACCAAGCAAATAAACGAGTTGGAAGAACAACTCCAACGTCGGAAGAAGCTTCAGGATATCACCAATAGAATCCACTCCGCCCAGAATATCAAGCAGATTCTGGTGGATCTCAAGGATGGCATCCTCAATCTCTTCGACGCCCACTCGATCACCATCTACATCGTTGACCGCATACGGAACGAGATCTTCTCCATGTTCCTTTCCGGGTCGAAGCTGAGCGAGATACGGGTGCCCATCAACAACCGGAGCATCGCCGGCTATGTGGCCAATAACGGCAAGATCGTCAATATCGCCGACGCTTACGACGAAAAGGAACTCCGAGCCATCGACAAGGAGCTTTCCTTCGACTCCAGTTGGGACAAGAAATCGGGTTTCCGCACCCGGCAGATCCTTACCGCACCGATATTCCACAACGGAAAGCTCATGGGGGCGGTCCAGATCCTCAACAAGAAGTCCACCGTCAACGGCGGACGGTTCTCCGAAGACGAAAAGGGTTTTCTCAACGAAATAACGGAGGTATTGGGCGTAGCCTTCTTCAACCAGGAACGCTTCGCCCGGCGGCGCAAGACCCGTTTCGATTATCTCATCAGCCGGGATCTCCTCAAGGAAGAGGATCTGGAAAACGCCTGGGAGGAATCACGGGAACAAAAGGAGACGATGGAAAACTTCCTGATGAAGAAATACAAGATCTCCAAGGAAAACATTGGTAAATCCCTCGCCGAGTTCTACCGGTGCAAGTTTGTCCAGTTCAACGATAAGATCCCCATCCCCGGAGACCTCATCAAAAACCTGAAGAAGGACTACCTGCGCCGGGAGCTGTGGGTCCCCATCAACAGGCTTGAAGACGGCAACATCAATATCCTCGTGGATGATCCGAACAACATCCTGAAGCGGGATATGATCGAAAACCTCATGAAGACCAAGACCATTCGTTACGACGTGGCCTTGAGCGACGATATCGTCAAATTCATTAACTACTTCTATCAATCACCCGAGGACGAAACCTCCATATCCGACATCCTAGGCAAGCTGGACGCCGATGCCGGCGACGCCGAGCCGGAAGAAGAAGGCGAAGTGGTCACCGAATCCGACAGCGCCATCATGCAGCTCGTCAACAAGATTATCAACGACGCCTATAGCCGCCGCACCTCGGACATTCACATCGAACCCAACGTCGGCAAGAAGAACGTGGAGGTGCGCTTCCGGGTCGATGGGGACTGCGGGCTCTATCAGACCGTTCCTTACAGCTACCGGGCCGCCCTCGTTTCGAGAATCAAGATCATGTCCAATCTGGACATCACCATCAAGCGCATCCCCCAGGACGGCAAGATCAAGTTCAAACGCCCCGGGGGGGACGAGATCGAGTTGCGGGTGGCCACGATTCCCACGCAGGGCGGCGTTGAGGACGTCGTGATGCGCATCCTGGCCAAGGGAGAAACTCTGCCTCTGGAAGCGATGGGGATGCTGCCACGGAACTACAAGGGGCTCATCGACATCTGCGAAAAGCCCTACGGCATGATCCTCGTGGTGGGGCCCACGGGTTCGGGAAAGACCACCACCCTCCATGCGGCCCTGCACCACATCAACACCCCGGACCGAAAGATCTGGACCGCCGAGGATCCAGTGGAAATCACCCAGTACGGCCTTCGCCAGGTGCAGGTCCAGCCCAAGATCGGTTTCGATTTCGCCGCCGCCATGCGGGCCTTCCTCCGGGCCGATCCGGACATCATAATGGTGGGGGAAATGCGGGATTTCGAAACAGCCAAGACGGGGGTCGAGGCGTCCCTGACCGGGCATCTCGTCTTCAGCACCCTCCACACCAACAGTGCCCCGGAAACCATCACCCGGCTCCTCGACATGGGCATCGACCCCCTGAATTTCGCCGATGCCCTCCTGGGCATTCTCGCCCAGCGTCTCGTCCGGACCCTCTGCAAGAACTGCAGGGAAGCCTATCATCCCTCTCCCAAGGAATTCGAGGAGCTCATCGAGAGTTACGGCGAGGAGGACTTCGAGAGGCTCAATGTGAAATATACGGACGACTTCACCCTCTACCGCCCCAAAGGTTGCGATATCTGTGACAAATCGGGATACAAGGGCCGGATGGGCATCCACGAACTTCTCGTGGCCTCCGACAACATCAAGCGGATGATCCAGAAGCACGAGCCTGTTGAGGTGCTACGAGAGATGTCAATGAAAGAAGGGATGACCACCCTCCTTCAGGACGGCATCCAGAAAGCCTTGCAGGGCATAACGGATTTCAAGCAGATCCGCCGGGTCTGTATCAAGTAGCACTCTCCCGGCCAGAGTCAGTTTTTTCTTTTTTTCTTGTGGTCCATGGCCCGCAGGCGGTCCGCAACCGCCAGCACCGTATTGGCATAAACTTGGCTGTGGTTATAGGTCATGACGACGCGCCACCGCTGCGGTCCGGCCATGCGGCAGGTCCAGCCGTTGCGGTGGAGGTAGTTGCCGATGCTGTGCAGGGCGTCCGGGGTGGTAAAGAGATCGATGCTGCCGCTGCCGTCCCCGTCGATGCCGTAGAGGGAGACATTGGAAGGCATGAACTGGCACAGACCGATGGCCCCGTAAATCGATCCCGGGACGGCCAGGGGATCCACCCCGGTGGCCCGGGAATATTTCAACAGATATTTCAATTCCCGATACGCCCAAGCCGCCTTTTCCCGGCACCGCCGCCGGGCCTGCTCCTCGTTGCCCCCATGGACCACCCCCGGCGGCAGAAAGGGCCTCACTTTTTCGAGATCGTCAGCCAGAGCCATGCTGGCCAGGACATCGAAGGCCCTCCTTCTGCCGGTATTGGCCCCCAGATTGGTTTCCACGAGGGCGATGGCGACCACGACCTCCCTGGGCACGCAGTATTTCCGGCTGATCCGCCCCAGGAGCACCCGGTGCCGATCCAGATAGGCGTGGGCCGACCGCAGGGTTTCCGGACGGAGATACCCTCCGTAAACCGCCGTCCGGTTTGACTTCTTTTGTCCGGAATCCTGCCGGTTGTCCCGGACCATGAGTTCGGTAATTTTTGTGGTCATGGGCTCCGGATCGAACCGGAGGTCCGCCCGTTGGAAAAGGGCCGCCATCTCTTTCCCGTCAAAACCGTCCGCACTCAATTTCTTCTCCAGGGAATCCCACTCCCCGGCGGCGGCGGAGAAAGGAAACAGCAGGGACATGGCCAAGACCAGGGCGGTCCGGGAAAAGACCACCCATTTATTCCGTTTCATGCGCTCCCGTCCCTTCAAATGGACCCCCTTGTCAGCCGGTCTTTCCATTCCTGAAGCAGGTTTAGGGCCGCCAGAGGCGTCAGTCGCGTCGTGTCCAACTCCTTAAGGCCGGCGATGATCTCCTCCCGCTCATCGGGAAAAAGGCTCAACTGCTGGGCCGCCCTGCTTTTGTCGCCGCCTTTCTTTCCCCCGCCGATTCGAGGCGACCCCGCGGCATCCAGTTCTCCCCTTTCCAGGTTTTTCAGGATCTCTCCGGAACGTCTTACAACCTCCTCGGGAACGCCGGCCAGTCTGGCCACCTGAATGCCGTAGCTGCGGCTTGTTCCCCCTGCCATGATCTTGCGGAGAAAGATTACCCGGTCCCCCCACTCCCGGACGGCGACGTTGTAATTCTTGACCCCCTCATGGATCAGCGCCAGTTCCGTCAACTGATGGTAATGGGTGGCAAAGAGGGTCCGGGCGCCGATATGCCGCTCGTCATGCAGATATTCCGCCATGGCCCAGGCGATGGAGAGACCGTCGAAGGTGCTGGTGCCCCGTCCCACCTCGTCGAGGATGACGAGGCTCCGCCGGGTGGCATGGTTCAGGATGTTCGCCATTTCCCGCATCTCCACCATGAAGGTGCTCTGCCCACGCGCCAGGCTGTCGGCGGCGCCGATGCGGGTGAAGATCCGGTCCACGACCCCGATCCGGGCCTGCTGCGCCGGGACGAAGCCTCCCATCTGAGCCATGATGACGATCAGGGCGACCTGGCGGATGTAGGTGGATTTGCCAGCCATATTGGGTCCGGTCAGGACCAGGAAACGGTTTTCCCGTAGGTCGAGGCAGGTGTCGTTGGGCACGAATCCCTCGGAGAGGGCCATGCGTTCCACCACCGGATGGCGGCCGTCGGTGATTTCGATGGCGTCGCTGTCATCGACGACGGGACAGCAGTAGCCGTAGCTCTCCGCAACGGAGGCCAGGGAGGCCAGGGCATCCAGGGCGGCCAGCGCCGCCGCCGTATCCTGGATCGGCCGGATGGACCGGGCGATGTCGCCCCGAATCATCAGGAACAGCTCATATTCACGGCGCCGGCTGTTTTCTTCCGCATGGAGGACCGCTTGTTCATATTCCTTCAGTTCTTCGTTGATATACCGCTCGGCGTTGACCAGGGTCTGCTTGCGGATATATTCGGGGGGAACGAGGTGGGTGTTGGCCTTGGTGACCTCAATGTAATAACCGAATACCTGATTGAAGCCCACCTTGAGGGAATTTATCCCCGTCTTCCGTCGTTCCCGGTCTTCCAGGGCGGCGATGTTCCGTTTGCCGTGGCGGGAAAGGGACAGCAGTTCGTCGAGTTCGGCGTCAAAGCCGTCCTTGATCATCCCTCCCTCGCGGATTGTCAGGGGTGGGTCATCTACGATGGCCGTTTCGATGAGGTCCGCCACCGCCGGCAGGGGATTCAGCCGCTCCCGCAACGATCTTGCCAGCGGTGAAGTCAGCGATGCCAGCAGTTCCTTGATCCCCGGAATGGCCTGAAGAGACTTCTTCAGGGCAACGAGATCCCGGGCATGGGCCACATCCATGGCAATGCGTCCGCCCAGCCGCTCCAGATCATAAACACCCCCCAGAAGCCGGCGGAGTTCTTCCCGCAGCAGGTGGTTGTCCTTGATTTCCGCCACCACAGCGAGCCGGCGCTTGATCTTCTCCGGGCCGCGTAAGGGGTGGTTGAGCCACCAGCGCAGGCGTCTGGCCCCCAGGGAGGTAACGGTCTCGTCGAGTACGGAAAACAGGGATCCCTTCTTCTTCCGCTCCTGAATGGTCTGGAACAGCTCCAGGGTATTCTTTGCCGTTTCGTCGAGGAAGAGGGACTGCGACCAGGGCATCTCCTGAATACGGTTCACATGGGCCAGACGTTCCCGCTGGGTTTCCTCTCCGTAACGCAGGACTGCGCCGGCGGCGCCGGCGACGGCGGGCCGCTTTTCCATTTCCAGGGCGGTAAGCTCCGCTTCGGGAAAATAGCTCTCCAGGAGGCTCCGGGCGGCTTCGGGATCGAAGTAGTCTCCGGAAAAGGTATTGACCGCCGCCGGAGCCTCGCTTTTATCCAAAATTGTTAGGGACTGTCGCTCCTCGAAATCTTCGGGGACAATGAGTTCCCGCAGACTCAGCCCCGCCAATTCCGCCTGCAGGATTTCCCGGTCCTGTATCTCCATCACCCGGAATTCGCCGGTGGAAATATCCATGCAGGCCAGTCCGAAGACCCCTTCCAGCCGGCAGAGGCCCGCGAGAAAATTATTTTCCCGGGCCTCGAGATGATCAGGATCGAACCTCAGCCCCGGCGTCACCACCCGAACCACGTCTCTTTTTACAATCCCCTTGGCCTGTTTCGGATCTTCGAGCTGCTCGCAGACGGCTACCTTGTATCCCTTTTCGAGCAGCCGGGCAATATAGGCGGAGGCGGCGTGATAGGGAACCCCGCAGAGGGGGATGCTTCCCTCTTTGGTCTTGCTGCGGGAAGTGAGGGTTATCTCCAGGAGCCTGGCGGCAACGACGGCGTCTTCGAAGAACATCTCATAGAAATCCCCCATCCGGAAGAAGAGGATGCAGTCGGGATAGCGGGCCTTCAACTCCCAATACTGCTTCATCGCCGGCGTAAGGTCTTTCACCGGATCCGCCGTCCGGACCCGCTCGGAATTCCCGCCCTTCATTTACCCGAATCGGAAATCAGGAGATGGAGAAGCCAGTTGACGATGCTGATGATCAGCGCCCCGAACACGGCGGGCCAGAATCCCTGCAGATCGAAGCCAGGAATTACGCCGGCCGTCATCTTCAGGAGCAGGGCGTTGATGACAAAGGTGAACAGCCCCAGGGTGAGAATGTTGACGGGCAGGGTAAGGATGATGAGTATCGGCCGGAACAGGGCGTTGAGTACCCCGAGAAACGCCGCCGCGAAAAGGGCACTGGAGAAACCACGGACGTGGATGCCCTCGATAAAATAGGCGGCGGCCAGGATGGCAACGGTCAATATCAACCACCGAACGATGAGATCCTTCATTTGAATAGATTACCTCATGGACTGGAGATGCCGATCCCACCGCCGGCCCGACCGCGATCCGGGGGGGTTGCCCACTGTTGAGACTGATTAAAACCCGCTAACCGAAACGATCGAACATTTCCTTTTTTGCGCCGCAGAACGGGCATTCTTCGGGAAGGACACCGTCGGATACATATCCACAGACCTTACAGACATAATAGGTCGTCTCACGGGCCTCCAAAAAATGGGTCATCGCCTCTTTGTAGAGCTTGGCATGGACCTCCTCCACATCCCGGCTCTGGCTGAAATGCAGCACCGCCGCTTTGTTGCCCGCCTTTTCCGCCAGCTTGATAAACTCGTCATAGGCGACGCCGGCCACCTTCTGTTCCGACTCGAAACTGGCCGCAAGATTTTCCTCCGTCGATTTCACTTCCTTGAGCAGCTTAAGGGCCCGGGTGCCGTGGATCTCCTCGGAAAAAGAGATCACACGAAACAATTTGGCGATCTGGGGGTATCCTTCCTTTTCCGCCTTGTCCGCATATACCTTCAAGCGCAGGGCCGCTTTCGCTTCCCCCACATAAGCCTCATAGAGGGCCTTGTTCAGTTCGCTCATCTTGGCAGCTCCTCATCTCCATGGTTAAACATGCGTTAAATTGACGACCACGCAAAATACCCTCATGCCCCGTGGAGCATCACAAAGCATGAAAAATATGTTACCTTTCATTTTATTTAGCATTTCGCTCTATTTTCGAAGTAAGTCATTTATCCCTCCCCCCTTCAAGGGGGAGATCAGGAGGGGGATGGGGTAATCATTTTATAATTGCTTAATAAAAACCATCCCCACCCCGGTCCTCCCCTTGAAGGGGAAGGTGATTTGCGACTTTATACGGACGCATCAAAATTCCCCTTGGGATGCTACGCCGGAGAAAATTCATCCTTGGCCGCCCCGCAGACCGGGCAGGTCCAGTCCTCGGGAAGGTCTTCGAATGCCGTTCCCGGAGCTATTCCCCCCTCTTCATCTCCCAGCGCCGGGTCATAGACATAACCACAGATGCCGCATTCGTATTTCATGATCTCCTCACTCCTTTATCAAATTTGTCGTGCCGGTAGATGCCGAAAGGCAAATCTCGCCAGGCCCGTTCCAGACGTGGAGGCGCGATGCCTGCGATGGGCATTCTCCCGATCTTACCGCCGTCACCAATTCACCAAACCCGGCCAGGTCTGCCTGTTCACCTGTTTCGGATAACCGGGATCGGCCCGGTCCTCATTGACATCATAGCGAATATACTCGTAATCCTTGAAGAAATAGGCTTTACCATTGCCCCAGAAGATGACATCGTCGATGCCGCTGGTCCAGATCATTCCCGGCCAATTCCTCTTGTTGATGGATTTGGGGTATCCTGAATCGGTGCGGTTTTTTTCCACGTCATAGCGCACATACTGCCCGCCCTTGAAAAAGAATATCTTGCCGTTACCCCAGTACACCGCCGCATCGATACCGTCCGTCCATGGCAGTCCCGGCCAGGTCTGCTCGTTGATCGCCTGGGGAAAGCCCGGATCGGCCCGGTCGGCCTTGATGTCGTAGCGGATGAATTGCCCGCCCTTGAAAAAACAGGCCTTCCCGTTGCCCATGTTGATCACGGCATCGATATCTTTCCAGATCATACCCGGCCAGGTGGTCTTATCGATGGCTTTAGGATAACCGGGGTCGGCGCGGTAGCCCATGAGGTCCTCCTCGAGGTCCGGGCGGGCGGAATACCGCACGAAATGATCTCCCTTGAAAAAATAGACCTTGCCGTTACCCCAATTCGCGCCGGCACCGATCGCCTTTTGGGGAATATACGTCTCCCCGTGGGCGGCAAAGGCCCCGACAAACAACAAGAACAATGCCCCTATGACAATGGTCGCTCCCTTGGACGTTTTCATGCAACCTCCTTATTTCTCTCCCAACTTTCGTGCGATCTCCTCTCCCAGGGCGTAACACTTCCGCAGATCCTCCCTCGTGGGCACGTGTTGAGCCTTCAGGGGCTCCGCCACGGGCGAGACCTTCATCTCCTTCAGAATGTCCGCAATGTGCACCGCCGCCTCGCCGCTCCATCCGTACGATCCAAAGGACGCCCCGAGAAGGTTGGCCGGGCGGAGTCCCTTCAGATAGGTCAGGACATCGGCGACCTGGGGCAGCATGTTGTTGTTGAGGGTCGAGGAGCCCACGATCAGGGCGCCGGCATCCAGGACCTCGTAGACGACGTCACTGCGATGAAATACTTCCATGGACATGCATTTGGCCGCCGCGCCGGCGGCGGCGAGGCCTTCACAGATGGCCCGGGCCATTCTTTCCGTACTGTGCCACATGGTGCCGTAAACCACCACGCTTTTCATGGTGGGTTTTTGAGCCGCCCACCGGCTATAATTGGCGATGACCCCCGGAATGTCCCGGCGCCAGATCGGCCCATGATCCGGGGCAATGAACTTGAAGGTCATCCCGGAAGATGCCACCCGGTTCACCAACTTCGTGACCAGCGGGGCATAGGGAAGGATGATGTTGGCAAAATAGGTGGCGCCCTCGTAATCGAGGATGGCGGGATCGATCTCGTCGTCGAAGCGCTCGGCCGTCGCCAGGTGCATCCCGAAGGCGTCGTGGGAAAAAAGGATTTCCTCTTCAGGCAGATAGCTGAACATGCTGTCGGGCCAATGAAGCATCCGGGTCTCCATAAAGCGGAGGCGCATGTTCCCCAAGCTCAGCTCCCCGCCGTCCTTGACCGGGGTTATGGTCCGGTCCCGGTGGTAGATATCGCCCAGGGTCTTGGTCCCCATCGTCGAAGCCACCACCTGTTCGGGTTGGATGAGATCTATCAGCTCGTAAAGACAGCCGGTATGGTCCATCTCCGAGTGGTTGGAAACGATTATCTCGATGTCCCCGGGATCTACCACGGAGGCGATGCGGCTGATCAATTCCTCCCGGAATGGGGCCTTGACGGTGTCCACCAGCGTGATCTTGTCGGCAAGAATCAGATAGGCATTGTAGGTACTGCCCCGATGGGTGGTATAACCGTGAAAATCCCGGATAGTCCAATCAATGGCCCCTACCCAGTAAACCTTGTCCGTCAGTTTTACTGCCTTGTAGATGTCTGCCATGTGTCCTCCTTTGCCGATCGCATCATTACCGGTGTTTGTAACATTAGACCATTATCGTGTCAATCCCTATCAACCCCCCCGTTTCTGTCCCCCGGCGCCGTTGTGGGCGTTTGGGTCCCGCCGCCGGCATCGGCGCCCTCCTTTTTCCACTCTTCCACCTTTTGCTCCAGTTTTTTTATGGCCTCCGGCTCCCGGCTTTCCAGCAGCGATCCCAAATCCGACTGTTCCTTCATGACGTCTTCGTATTCCGGGATGACGATGCCTCTTTTGACCATAATCCTGTAGATCCGCTCGGACCGCGACACGACATAACGGGAGGCGCCCGCGGGATTGAACTTCCGCGGGTTGGGGAGCACGGCCGCGAGTCGGGCGGCCTCCTGGGCGCTGAGATCCGCGGCGGTTTTTCCGAAGTGGGCGCGGGCGGCCATTTCGATGCCGAAGATCCCGTCACCCCACTCGGCGACATTCAGATACAATTCAATGATACGCTTTTTGGACAGCCGTTTCTCGATCCGCCAGGTCAGGATCGCCTCCTTGAGCTTCCGGACGGGATTCTTCGATGGGGATAGGTACAGATTCTTGGCAAGCTGCTGGCTGATGGTGCTTCCACCGGCCTTGAACTTACCCTTTTGGATGTCCTTTTCCAGGGCTTTCTGCATGGCCTCGAAATCGAAGCCTTCATGGCCCCAGAACTTGTCGTCTTCGGCGATGATCACCGCCTTGATCACATAGGGCGATATCCGGATCAGGGAAACCCAGCGCTGCTGGATCTTTTTCTTCTTCCCTTCCCGCTGCCATTCCCGCTCCCGATATTCCATGAAGGCGGTCTTGGTGGGATTCTTTTTGGCCAGGCCGGCCACATCGGGAAACAGGAAGTAGGATCCGATATTTATAAACATCCCACTGAAGAAAATGACCGCGGCCAGGATAAACAATTTTTTTCCCATGCCCCCTTCATAAATCACCACATGAGATTTTTCAAGATATTGGACATATTCTTTAAAATTCAGTTGCGTATGTTACGGTAATTATTAAGACCTAATTTTCGCAAAGGCTGTTTGACCGCTCTTTGCGAGTTCGACTGCTTGCAGAGCGAAAATTTTTTTTGACTTGACGGGTTTTTTTTTGTAAGAGAGCGAATCGTTTCTTGTGTACAGTTTGTCATCCATCGTCAAAATCTGTGCACCGTTAATAAATGGGGCGACCCCCGAATAACAATGAGGAGGTACTCATGATGGAACGGCGGATTTTCCTGTGGATGGGACTGATTGTCCTGTTCTTTTCATTGCTTTTCGGAACCGATGGGTTTGCCGATCAGCAATACCGGGTAAAACGGGGCGACAGCCTCGCCCGGATCGCCAAGAAGTACGGAGTCACGAGCCAGAGCATCAGAGAAGCTAACGGCATCGAGGGCAACCGCATCAAGGCCGGAAAACTGATCGTCATCCCAACCAATAGCTCCCAGAAGCTCGCCAAGAGTTCAAAAACGAAGCCGCAAAGAACCGATCGCCTTTACGTCGTGAAAAAGGGCGACACCCTGGCCAGGATCGCCAGAAAATCGGGCCTAACCGTTGCCCAACTCAAGCATCTGAATCATCTCAAGAGCAACAAGCTGCGGAACGGCCAGAAGCTGGCACTGGCCAAACCAGCCGCCGAGGGTCCGGGACCAAGGGTCAGTAAGGCAGAGCCGACCCGGAACGACCCAGCGGAAGCGGAAGATGATCTGCTCAGCGATGAAATTGCCCCGGCGGAAGAAACAGCGGCGCCGGAAAACGAAATCCGCTATTCGGAAAGCACGTTGGGGAAGTGGAAAGACCCGGAGGAACGCAGCCTCCTGGTCAAGGTCGCCAAGGGGTTTCTGGGCGCCCCCTACCGGCTGGGCGGCTCCAGCGTGAAAGGCCTGGACTGTTCCGGATTTGTGAAGAAGATGTATGAATTCTTCGATGTCAATCTGCCGCGAACGGCAAGGGAGCAGGCCCATGTAGGGATGAAGGTCGCCAAGGGCGAGCTCGCTGAAGGTGACCTGGTATTCTTCAATACCCGCCGGGCCTTCGGACATGTAGGCATCTATATCGGTAACAACCAGTTCGTACACGCTTCGTCGGGGAAAAAGGACCGCCATGTCCGGATCGACAGTCTGGACAAGCCCTATTACAACAAGCGCTTCGTAAAGGCAGTACGGCTCAAATCCCTGGAAGAAGACAACAATATTTGATCGGTTACGAAGAAGGAATCTATGAGTAGAACTCTCTACCTGGCCCTTATTGCCCTGCTGGCCTCCGCGTTCATGAGCGGTTGCGTGGCGAAGAGCGATTACCTGATTAAGGTGGCCGAGGCCCGGACGCAGGAATTGAAGACCTGCAACCTGGAAAAGGAAAAACTCCTCGCCCAGCGCACGGAACTGGAGAAGGTGCTGAAAACGGAGGAAAACGCTGCCCGGCAGAAAGTTGCGGATCTGCAGCACGAAAATGCCAAGCTGAAGGAATCGGTGGCCGCCCTGCAGAAGAAAGAGGAGATCATCCAGAAAGAGAGCGATACCTACCGTGATCTTCTCCGGGAGATGAAGGGAGAAATCGCCAAAGGTCAGGTCACCATTACGGAACTGAAGGGAAAATTAACTGTGGATGTGGTGGACAAGATCCTCTTTGCCTCTGGCGACGCCAAAGTGAAGAAGGAAGGCCTGGACGTGTTGAAGCGGGTGGTGGACATCCTTAAGAATCTCAACGATAAAGCGATCATCGTGGAGGGACATACCGACAACGTCCAGATCCGCGGATCCCTGGCGAAAGTCTATCCCACGAACTGGGAGCTCTCCGCCGCCCGAGCCATCAATGTCGCCAGATACCTCCAGCAGCAGGGCATCAACCCCGAACTGCTGAAGGCGGTAGCCTGCGGGGAATACAGACCTATCGCGGACAACGGCACCCCGGAAGGGAGACAGAAGAACCGGAGAATCGCCATCGTCCTTTCCGCGAAGGATTAACGAAGGAAATTTAACTATCCATAACAAATGCGGGCACGGCCGTTCAACGCCGTGCCCTTTTCATTAGTGGCCGTGGGAAGGCCAACAATTGATAATTATGGGAAAAACCATCATTGAAAAGATTATCGAAACTCATCGGGAAACCGCTCCTGAAAGCCCCGCCGGGGAGATCGGCATCCGCATCGATCAGACCCTCACCCAGGATGCCACGGGGACCATGGCCTATCTGCAGTTCGAGGCCATGGATCTCCCGGAAATCCGTACCGAGTTGTCGGTAAGTTACATCGATCACAACACGATTCAGATCGGCTATGAAAATGCCGACGACCACCGCTATCTTCAGAGCGTCGCCGGACGGTTCGGAATTCACCTCTCCCGGGCGGGCAACGGGATCTGCCATCAAGTCCATCTGGAACGCTTCGGCATCCCGGGAAAGACCCTGATCGGTTCCGACAGTCATACGCCGACGGCCGGGGCCCTGGCCATGCTCGCCGTGGGCGCCGGCGGCCTGGACGTAGCCCTGGCCATGGCCGGCAGGCCCTTTTATCTGCCCGCCCCCAGAATATTCCGGATTGAACTCCAAGGCAAGCTGCCCCCCTGGGTTGCAGCCAAGGACGTCATCCTCAAGATCCTCAGCATCTTCACGACCAAAGGCAACGTGGGGCGGATCTTCGAATACAGCGGCAGCGGGCTGGCGTTCCTGACGGTCCCGGAACGGGCCACCATCGCCAACATGGGCGCGGAATGCGGCGTGACCACCTCGATATTCCCCAGCGACGACATGACCCGGCGTTTCCTGGCGGCCCAGGGACGCGCCAAGGACTGGATTCCCCTCCACGCCGATGCCGATGCCGTCTATGAGGGGGAGGCCGTAATCGATCTATCCCGCCTGGAGCCTTTGGCCGCCCGGCCCCACAGCCCCGACCGCATCAGCCCGGTCCGGGAAATAGGTCCGCTCGCCATCCGGCAGGTATGCATCGGGAGCTGCACCAATTCGTCGTACAAAGACCTGGCCACCGTGGCGGAGATTCTGAAGGGTAGAACCGTCCATCCCGAAGTCAGCCTCATCGTCGCCCCCGGCTCCCGCCAGGTTCTGGAAAATATCACCCGGGAGGGCTATCTCGCCCATATCCTCGGCGCCGGCGCCCGGCTCATGGAAAACGCCTGCGGCTTCTGTATCGGCAACAGCCAGAGCCCACCCTCCGGAGCCGTTTCGCTGCGCACGTCCAACCGCAATTTCTACGGCCGCTCCGGAACCAGGGATGCGGACATCTATCTGGTCAGTCCGGAAACCGCCGCGGTCTCCGCCCTCAAGGGGCGGCTCACGGATCCCCGTCAACTGGGGATTGCCCTTCCCTTTATCCCCCAGCCCCGGAAATTTCATCTGGATGACAACATGATCATCCGCCCCCTGCCCCCGGAGGACCGGGCCGGGGTGGAAATCATCCGGGGCCCCAATATCGGCGCCCCTCCCGACAATACCCACCTGACCGCCCACATCGACGGCGAGGTGACGATAAAGGTGGGCGACAAGATCACCACGGATCACATCATCCCCGCCGGGGCCCGGATGAAGTACCGCTCCAACATCCCCAGATACGCCCATTACGTCTTCGAGATCTTGGACCGCGATTTTTCCGCTCGGGCCCTGCGGATCCGTAACGAAGGCCGGCAGAATATCATCGTCGCCGGCCACTCTTACGGCCAGGGCTCATCCCGGGAACACGCCGCCCTCTGTCCCATGTACCTGGGCGTCAAGGTTGTGCTGGCAAAATCATTCGAACGGATTCATGCGGCCAACCTCATCAACTTCGGCATTCTCCCCCTGATTTTTGAAAACGAAGGCGATTATGAGCTTCTCCAGGCCGGCGACCGCCTCCGGGTCACGGATATCAGGAAGGTTCTGACGGAACGCCGACCGTTAAGGATCGACAACCTCACCCGGGGAGGCTATCTCCCGGCCGCTTACGAGCTGACGGACCGGCAACTTGCGCTCATCCTGGGTGGCGGCGCCCTGCGCGCCCGGTAACCGGCCCTGCTGCCAACCCATCCGCCGACCGGAGATCAGGAAAAAAGAAAACACTGGGAGCTGCACCTCATGAACAAAAAACAGAAAATCATCGTCAAGACGCCGCTGGTGGAAATGGACGGCGACGAGATGACCCGGATCATGTGGCAATTCGTCAAGGAGCTCCTCATCCTGCCCTATCTGGACATTGAGTTGGATTATTTCGATCTCCACATCAAACACCGCGACGACACCAATGACCAAGTAACCGTCGATGCCGCCCGGGCGATCATGAAATACGGCGTAGGGGTCAAGTGCGCCACCATCACCCCCACGGCGGACCGGGTCCGGGAATACAATCTGAAGGAACAGTGGAAGAGCCCGAATGGGACCATCCGCGCCCTTCTCGACGGGACCGTCTTCCGTACCCCCATCTTCGCGAAAAACATCCATCCCTTCGTCACCACCTGGAAGCGGCCCATCATCATCGGCAGGCACGCCTACGGCGACGTTTACAGCAACGCCGAACTCCGCATCCCCGGTGCGGGCCGGGCGGAGATCGTCTTTACCCCCGACGGCGGCGGCGCGGTCCTGAGCAACACCATCCACGATTTCACCGGTCCCGGCATCATCCAAGGCATTCACAACACCGACGCCTCCATCGCCGGCTTTGCTACGGCCTGCTTCACCTACGCCCTGGACCGGAAAGTGGACCTCTGGTTCAGCACCAAGGACACCATCTCCAAGACCTACGACGCCCGGTTCCGGGCGATCTTCGACGCGGAATTCGCCGCCCGCTGGCGGGAAAAGTTCGCCGCGGCGGGAATAGAATATTTTTTCACCCTCATTGACGATGCCGTGGCCCGCATCGTCCGATCCGAAGGGGGCATCCTCTGGGCGCTGAAGAACTACGACGGCGACGTCATGTCGGACATGATCGCCGCCGCCAACGGCAGCCTCGCCATGATGACCTCCGTCCTGGTTTCGCCCCGGGGTCACTTCGAATACGAAGCCGCCCATGGGACGGTGCAGAAGCACTACTACCAGCACCTCGCGGGCAAGGAGACCTCGACGAACTCCATGGCCCTGATCTTCGCCTGGACGGGGGCACTGCGGAAGCGGGGCGAACTGGATGGGAGCCCGGAGGTGTCGTCCTTTGCCGATCAGGTGGAGGCCGCGGCCCTGGAAACGGTGGAGGCGGGGATCATGACCGGAGATCTCCTGACGGTAGCGGAGCCCGCCCCCCACAACCGCAAGGTCGAAACCCGGGCCTTTATCGAGGCCGTCGCCGGGCGCCTGGAAGAGAAACTCCATTAATGGACAAGATCAACATTAGAGATCTGTCGCCGGGGGAAATCGAAGCATTCATCGCCCATCTGGGAAAGGAAAAATACCGGGCCCGGCAGCTCATGAAGTGGCTTTACCATTTCAACGCCTCTTCTTTCGGGGAAATGACCACCCTTTCCCGGGAGCTTCGGGGGCATCTGGAGGAGACCGCCTCCCTCGACGGACCGGAAATCGCGAAGATCCGGACGGCAGCGGACGGCACAAAGAAGGTCCTCTTCCGCCTCCGGGACGGCCTCCACATCGAAAGCGTCCTCATCCCCGGTCGGAATCACTGGACGGCCTGCCTCTCCTCCCAGGCGGGCTGCGCCATGGGGTGCCGCTTCTGCTTCACCAGGTCCCTGGGTTTCCAGCGCCAGCTCACCCCGGGAGAGATCACCGGCCAGTTGACGGCCCTGAAGTTCCGGACCCCCGAAGGCCCCAACGTCAAAAACGTCGTCCTCATGGGGATGGGGGAGCCCCTGGCCAACTACGAACATACCGTCACAGCGGTGCGGATCATGACCGACGATGCGGGAATGGGGTGGTCAAACCGGAAGGTGACGATCTCCACCTGCGGTCTGGCCCCGCAGATCCGCCGCCTCGGCCGGGACGACATCTGCGTGAACCTGGCGATTTCCCTCAACGCCCCGGACAACGAGCGGCGGGACTATCTCATGCCGGTGAACCGTCGCTACCCCATAGAGACGCTCCTTGCGGCCTGCCGGGACTATCCCATGCCGGGGCGGCGGATGCTCACCTTCGAATATATCCTCATGGCCGGCGTCAACGACAGCCCGGCGGATGCGGAAAAGGTGGCCCGTCTCCTGAAGAACCTACATTGCAAACTGAACCTCATCGTCTTTAACGAATTCCCCGGTGCGGAATTCCGTGCCTCTTCCCCGGAGGCCGTGGCGGCCTTTCAACAGGTGCTGCTGCGGCACCATTACACGAGCATTATCCGCGCCAGCCGCGGCAGCGACATCCTTGCCGCCTGCGGCCAGTTGACGGGAAACGCCGCCTGAATCAAAACTCGATATCGAGAATAATTGACGATTTCATGCGATTTTGCACAGAATAGAGCGCATCACATGGGTATAAATCATAGTTGTTTCCACGTTCTTGTGGCCTAAAAGTTCCTGTACCTCGCGGATATTGACGCCGTTCATCAGCAAATGCGTTGCAAAACTATGGCGCAGAGTATGTACTGATCCGTGTTTCGGGATGGCTGCCATCTTGATGGCTTTTTTAATCATCTCCTGAATGGCCGAATCGCCGACATGGTGACGCCGGACTTTTCCGGAACGAGGAATTGAACGCCTGGTTCTGCGTTGAGGCGGATACCTTTTCCCGAAGAGCCAGATTTATGGAATACACGGATCGAACAGGCAAAGATGAGTTTCCCGAGCAGGCCCGCAATTTCCTGGATCGCGGTCTTTATCAGCTCGCCCGGGATCTGGCGGAAACACGACTTGCGGAAATGCCCGGGGATGTGGAGGGCCGGGTAATCCTCTGTGAAGCCCTCTGGGGATTGGGGTATGATGATGAAGCCCAGGAGATAATTCGAGAAATAGAGGAGATAATTCGCGGCTATTCCGAGATATAACCGTCCCTCCGGAAAGACCGTGCAAAAACCAGTTGAACTGAACCTCAAGTTAAAAGGATTGCTGAAAAACTAAGCGATCAAAATGCTGAAAATGAAAATGTATTCCATAAATATCTGTTCCTTGAGACCTCTCAACGGTTATGGACTCCGCCCTCACCCTTCGCGGCCCTTTTTATCGTCCTGACCCTGAAGCCAACGGTGCAGCCAGTCGAGAACGGCTTCGTGCCACTGGCGGGAATTCTGCGGTTTGAGGATCCAGTGCCCCTCGTCGGGAAAAATGAGGAGTTCGGAAGGAACTCCCTGGCGCTGAAGGGCGGTAAAGAGGGCCAGACTCTGGGTATAGGAGACCCGATAGTCGTTGCGGCCGGCAATGATCAGCACCGGCGTGTGCCAGTTGCGGACGTTGTCGAGAGGGTTGTGACGGCCCGGGTCGCCGAATTCCCATTCGGGGAACCATTGGGTGTCCATTTCATAATGGGCCATCCGCTTGTCGAAAATCCCCGCGTGACTGACCAGGCAGCGGAAACGATGCTCCTGGCCGCCGATCCAGTTGATCATGTAGCCCCCGTAGGAAGGGCCCAGGGCGGCCATCCGGTCGGCATCGAGAAAGGGGTAATAACCCAGGGCGGCAGCGAGGCCCTTCCGGAGATCCTCATAGGGCGCACCTCCCCAGTCGCCCCGGATGGCATCCGTGAAATCCTGACCATAGCCGGTGGAGCCGTGAAATTCGATCTGAATGACGGCATAACCGGCGCCGGCGTAGATCTGGGGATGCCAGCGGTAATGAAATTCATTCAGGTTGGATGTCTCCGGACCGCCGTGAATGATGAAGGCGACCGGATATTTGCGGGCGGGGTCGAATTCGGCCGGATAGACTATTCTCCCGTACACCGTATCCCCCTTCGCCCCCGTAAAGGTGAAGCTTTCCATTTTGCCGAAACGGATATTTTCTAAGCGGTGGTCGTTTGTCTTGGTGATCCGCCGGGATTCTTCACCGGCCGTCCCGAGCAGGTACAGCTCCGTGGGCTGGATGAGGGAATTCCAGGCCAGCAGGAGGCCTCTGGAGGCCAGGGGCTGGGGGGAGATGGTATTGCCCGTTTTCATGAGCAGCCGGCTCTTGCCGGTGGCGACATCCACGGCAAACAGGACGTGCTGTCCCAGATGTTCGGCGGTGCAGTATATGGTCTTGCCGTCGGGAGACCAGGCGAGATAATCGGGTGAGCGGTCGGCGCCGGCCGCGGCTTCGGCCCGGAGATCAAGAGACCTTTCCCTGCCGTCGGCAAGGTTGCGCACGACGATCCGGTAGCGGTCCGCTTCATGGCCCGGCCGACTCATCGCCAGGTAGGCCAGGGTCCGCCCGTCGGGGGAAAAACGGGGCTGGGTGTCGGTGGCGGGATTAGTCGTGATTCTTCGCGGCGGCGCCGGTTGGGCGGCCGGCGGCAGCGAGACGACAAAAAGATCGCTGTTGGTGGACCATGCCTCCCGGCGGCCTTCGTCTTTGGCGGTGAAAACCAGGGTCCGGCTGTCGGGGGCCAGGGAAAATTCTTCAGCGCCGCCCGCCGGCCGGGAGGGACAGTCAGCATCCATGCCGGTCATGAGATCGCGGACGGGACCGCCGGGCAGCGGATAATAAAACAGGTGGTTGCGGGTGCCGTCGCTCCAGGTGTCCCAACTCCGCACCATGAGGCGCTGGTATGTGAGCCCCGATTCCGGACGGACGGCCCGGGCGGCGATGATTTCCCTGGTTTCCTCAGCCGTCTTGCCGGGGATTACGGCCATCGCCAGGATCAGGAACCGGCCATCGGGAGATACTTCAAAAAGCCTTACGTTCAGAGGCAGGCTAGTCACCTGTCTTATATTCTGGTCTCGCAGGTTTATCTTCCAGACCTGCTGGGCGCCGGATCGGGTGGACAGGAAATAGAGGCTGCGCCCGTCGGGAGACCAGCGGGGATTGGCATCGTCCGCCTCCCCGGCCGCGGGAAGGCGGGAAAAAGTCCCCTGCCGCAGGTCGGCGATGTGAATGGACAAGCGGCCCCGATTGGCGGCGAGATCGGTCTGCTGGACGGTATAGGCCACCCGGCGTGCGTCGGGAGAAGCCTGGGGATCGGCGATCCGTTCCATGGCAAGCAGATCGGTTATGGAGAAAGGGTGCTTGGCTGCGGCTGCCGCTGGCGGGAGGGCCAGGCAGAGCAAAATAAACAAGCTAAGAAAAGGTTGGCAATAGCTTGGCATATTTTTTACCATCATCGGACGTTTTCCGGAAATTGTCATTTTCTCTTTTGTAATATAGCATGGCCGGAGCAATTAAACAATAATCAGGCGTGGAGATTTAATTGACTTTTTCATGGAAGTTCAATATCTTCAAGACGTTTCCAAGGTATTATTCCGCCGCCGTCCGAACCCGGCCGCCACACGGCGGCACGGATTGATGTGGCCTGCCGCGGATGAAGAAGGAGGGTTTCCATCTGTGTATGGGTTTCCGATTTTGATGATCTTGTCAAGGATGAAGGTATGACGGATAATAAACCGGGTGCAGCAGAAAACCATTTTTTTGCCGGCCAGCCAGCGGCAGGTACGGAATCTCCTCCAAAGCATTGTGTCTCATATGCTGGATGCCCTGCTGATCCTCGACTGGAACGGGGTTATCCTGTTTGCCAATCAGGCCGCGGCCGAACTTGTGGAGCTGGATACCACGGAGGCCGGCATCGGCCGCAACGCCGTCGAATTCATTCACCCTGATTTTCTCGAAACGGTATTTGTCGATCTTATCAATGTGCAGGCCGGCGGCGGCGATATCTTCAATGTCTTTTCCCTTGACGGGGAGCAGCTTGCCCTTTATATGCTCAATGTCAGCGGGCATGGCGTCCCGTCGGCCCTGGTCACGGTCTCCGTATCTCAGTTTTTGCAGCCCCACCGTAGTGGACTTTGCGTTCCTCACGGATTCCTCCCGTTTTCGGTTGATCCATGACTAGCTTTGGACATGTCACCCCCTTCGCTCCATCTCCATTACAGAGACTTCACCACTAATACGGGGTAATCCGCCCCCGTGCTCCGCATCGGTACTCTAATCCTTGCGGGTCCACCGCTTGGATTCCTCCCTTTACATCGGAACGACAGGTTCCCATGTTCCCTACAAAAGCCAAGAATAAGCTCGCGCCACCTTTATGCCGGGCACCACTCAGGCAGTAAACAGGTTTCTCCTGAATTTATCACGGAGCAGTGGTGCGACTCCGATTTTGATGCCATAGTTCATGCTTTCGACACGTCCTCAGTGGTTCGTTTTCACTCGCCTTCTTATTCCACACCTGATATATTTATTATACCTTTTCCGTAACGCTTACCACCCCGGTACTTAACCGACGCAGCTT
>JAKQIZ010000039.1 GCA_029561465.1 Deltaproteobacteria bacterium
CATGAACTACAAATTGATGGCATGTTCTTTGGCAGGAATTTGCAGTTCATGTTGTTCCTGCGTGAAAAATATCTAAACCAGAACATGAAGAACTCGAAGGCCGTGGGCAGGACGAGGAGATAGCCGAAGACCACCCCGCCGAGAAAGAGGATCGTGGATATGAGGACAAAAGGGACCACGTAACGTTTTTCCGAGTTATAGAGTCCGGGGGAGACGAATTTCCACAATTGGTAAAGGGTATAGGGGCTGGTCAAAAGCAAGGAGGCGAAAAAGGCGATCTTCATATAGATGAAAAACGCCTCGGGCATGCCGGTAAAAATCATGTGGCTGTTTTTCGGCAAAACCTCGGTAAGGGGCTTGGTGATAATCCGAAAGAGCCCCTCCCGGAAGTAGTAGCAGGCGAAGAATCCCATTCCGACGGCAATGAGGATTCGGTAGAGACGGGTGCGCAGTTCCGCCAGGTGGCTGGTTAAAGGTAATTTTTCGTCTTCTGTTTGACCCATGGAATAAGTTGTGTTGACGGCTGATCTTCAGGATTGGTTTTTGGGGGTTGCGTCTTTGTCCCGCTCTTCCTTCCCGCCGTAAAGGAGGGAATCCTTCAACCCATCGACATCCTTCTTGATTTCGTCTGGCTTTAGGGTGTCTTTGATGGACTCCGTTACATCGTCCGTGGCCCGGCGGAATTCCTGAAAGCCCTTTCCCAGTGATTTGGCCAACCCGGGGAGCTTCTCCGGACCCACGACGAGGAGGGCGACGACGGCGATGACGATTAGTTCCGGCAGACCGATACCAAACATAATAGCGGTATATATAGCGCCTCTCAACTCCTTGTCAATGGCAAATATTTTTGCACTTACAGGGGTTTTGTGGTATCAAGTCGCTGCTTTCTCCGGGTGGGACAGCGGTCCCCGCCGGAGGTGAAGGCGGGATTTTTCCCAGGAGTCGATTCATGGCCAACAGGACAGGGGTGGTGGTTGATGAGCGGTATCTGCGGCACGGGGAAGGGTATTATCATCCCGAGTCCCCCCGCCGTCTGGAGTCCCTGTATGCCATGCTGCAACATCCTGGTATGGAAGGGAAATATACCATTATCGCCCCTCGGTATGCCACCCATGAAGAGATCGGTCTGGTTCACAGCCCTTCCTACATCGGCTTGGTGGCCAGTACGGCGGGGAAGAGTTATTATTCCCTCGATGCGGACACTCAGACCTCCCCCGAATCCTATGACACGGCCAAACTTGCCGTCGGTGGGGTCCTGAATGCCGTCGAGGCGGTGATGAACGGGCAGGTGGACAACGCCTTCGCCTTCGTCCGCCCCCCGGGGCACCATGCCGGTAAGGAAAGGGGGGCGGGTTTCTGCCTCTTCAACAACGTGGCCGTGGGCGCCCGTTATGCCCTGGGGAAATACGGCCTGAAGCGGATCCTCATCGCCGACTGGGATCTCCATCACGGCGACGGCACCCAGGAGATCTTCTACCGGGATAAAAAAGTCCTTTATTTCTCCACTCATCAGTATCCTGCCTATCCCGGCTCCGGGACCTTCACCGAAACCGGTCAGGGGGATGGATCGGGATATACCGTCAATGTCCCCCTGAAGGCCCGGACCGACGACGCCCTCCATGTGAAGGCCTTCCGGGGGATCCTCCAGCCCGTGGCCTTGAAATTCCAGCCGGAGCTGGTCCTCCTGTCGGCGGGATTCGACAGCTATTTCCAGGACCCCCTGGGAGATATGCGGGTTACTCCCAAAGGATATGTTTATATGATGAGGATCCTATTGGATATTACGGCGGCCTGTTGCGGGGGTCGCCTGGTCGCCGTCCTGGAGGGCGGTTATAATGTCGAGGGCCTGACGGAATCCGTCAAGCTGGTATTGAGGGAGATGCGCGGGGACACCCGGGCCTCGGAAGACGATCTCTACCGCATGGAATACGAGGCCGAGCAGGGCAAGGATCAGATTCTACGACGGGTTACGGAGCAGATCAATCCCGTCTGGCAGGTGTTTTAAGAAGGCTTGATAGGCTAAATGACTCGCGGCAAATACTCGGAAACATTAAAGATTTTGACAGCTTATCAATTTTAAGGATTTAGGGATAAGGAGCGTATCGTCTTGAAGATAACCAGAGAAGAAGTGGCCCATGTAGCCCATCTGGCCCGGTTGACCTTCCGGGAGGAAGAGCTGGAAAAATTCACCTCCCAGTTGAATGACATCCTCCTCTACATGGAAAAGCTCAACTCCGTGGATACGACCGGAGTGACACCCATGACCCATGCCACGGTACTGTACAACGCCTTTCGGGAAGACGTGGTGAAACCCTCCCTGACCAACGAAGAATCACTGGCCAATGCCCCGGATCCCCGGGGGGAATTCTTCCGCGTTCCCAAGGTCATCGAATGATTGAAGAGGCATTATGGAACTCCACGCGTTGACCATTCATGAACTTCAGGACAAGCTCCGGTCCGGGGAAACAACGGCCGCCGACGTCCTCGCCTCGGTTTACGACCGCATCGCCGCGGTGGATGACAAGGTGCATGCCTACATCACCCTGACGAAGGAAGCGGCGGAGCTTCAGGCCGCCGCCGCCGACGCGGCGATCCGCCGGGGGGAGATGGGGGAGCTGACAGGGGTCCCCATTGCCCTCAAAGACATCTTCTGCACCCGGGGAGTACCCACGACCTGCGGTTCCCGGATCCTCGCCGATTTCATCCCCCCCTACGACGCCACGGTGGTGGGGAAACTCCGGGCGGCGGGGGCGGTGTTTGCCGGCAAGGCGAACATGGATGAGTTCGCCATGGGCTCTTCGACGGAGACTTCCTATTTCGGGGTGACCAGGAATCCTTGGGATCTGGACCGGATTCCCGGCGGCTCCAGCGGCGGATCGGCGGCGGCCGTGGCCGCGGATGAGTGCATCGCCTCCCTGGGTTCCGACACCGGCGGCTCCATCCGCCAGCCGGCGGCCCTCTGCGGGGTGGTGGGCATGAAACCCACCTACGGCCGGGTCTCACGCTTCGGGCTCGTAGCCTTCGCCTCCTCCCTGGACCAGATCGGCCCCTTTACAAAAGACGTGGAGGACTGCGCGATCCTCATGAACGTCATCGCCGGCTACGACCCCCGGGAATCGACCTCTGTCGATATCGAGGTCCCCGATTACCGCTCCTTCCTCGACCGGGGGGTGGCGGGCCTGCGGGTCGGCATCCCGAAGGAATATTTCATCGCCGGAATCGATCCGGAGATCCGCACCGCCGTGGAGACGGCCATTGGTGTCCTGGAAAAGGGCGGCGCCCGTTTAGTCGAAATCTCCCTGCCCCACACCGAATACTGTCTGGCGGTTTATTACATCGTCGCCCCGGCGGAGGCCAGTTCCAACCTGGCCCGGTACGACGGCGTCAAATACGGCTTCCGCTCCCCCGAGGGCCGCGACCTCCTCGACATGTACAAACATTCCCGGTCCGCGGGATTTGGCGATGAGGTTAAAAGAAGAATTATCATAGGGACATACGTGCTTTCGTCCGGCTATTATGACGCCTATTACAAGAAGGCATCCCAGGTCCGGGCCCTCATCCGCCGGGATTTTGATCAGGCCTTTGCCCAATGTGACGTGATCGCGACGCCGACTTCGCCCACGGCGGCCTTCCGGATCGGCGAGCGCACCGACGATCCCATGCAGATGTACCTGTCCGATATCCTGACTATTTCCGCAAATCTGGCGGGGATTCCCGGGATCTCCGTACCCTGCGGCTTTACGGGAGACGGCCTGCCGGTGGGCCTGCAGTTTCTGGCGGGTCATTTCCAGGAGGGATTGCTGATCCAGGCCGGCGCCGCTTATGAAACGCTGGCGGCGACCCGGTCGCTCATCGCCCGATACAAGCGGGAAAAAATGTCTCTTTCATAAGGAGTCGAAACACTAATGGAGTTTGAACCAGTCATCGGCCTTGAGATCCATGCCCAACTGCTTACGGATTCCAAGATCTTCTGCGGTTGTTCCACCCGGTTCGGGGCCCCTCCCAACACCCATACCTGTCCGGTCTGCCTCGGCATGCCCGGCGTCCTCCCCGTCCTCAACCGGAAGGTGGTGGAATACACCATCAAGATGGCGCTCGCCACTAACTGCCGGATCAACCGGGAAAACGGCTTCGCCCGAAAAAACTACTTCTACCCCGATCTGCCCAAGGGCTATCAAATCTCCCAGTATGCCCATCCTCTTGCCGAGGAGGGCTGGGTGGATGTGGAGACCCAGGAGGAAAAAAAACGCATCGGGATCATCCGCATCCACATGGAGGAGGATGCGGGCAAGCTGATCCATGACGAGCACTTTCCTTCCAGTTATGTCGATCTAAACCGCACCGGCGTACCCCTGATGGAGATCGTGAGCGCCCCGGACATACGTTCCGCCGAGGAAGCCGCCGCCTATCTCCGCCGCCTCCATGAAATCCTCGTCTATCTGGAGATCTGCGACGGCAACATGGAAGAGGGGAGTTTCCGGTGCGACGCCAACGTTTCCCTGCGTCCCCGGGGGCGGGAGGAATTCGGCATCCGGACGGAACTCAAGAACATGAACTCCTTCCGGAACGTCCAGCGGGCCCTGGAGTACGAGATCAAAAGGCAGCAGTACGTCCTGGAAGCGGGCGGCGAGGTGGTCCAGGAGACCCGCCTCTGGGATGACGCCCAGGGCGTCACTCTGCCCATGCGGAGCAAGGAGGAGGCCCATGACTACCGCTATTTTCCGGACCCCGATCTGGTCACGATTGCCGTCAGCGAGACCTGGGTGGAAGAGATCCGCCGGGGCATGCCCGAGCTGCCCCTGGAAAAGCGGGAGCGCTTCCGCCGGGAATACGGAATCCCCGTATATGACGCCGGCGTCCTGACGGCCAGCCGGGCCCTGGCGGACTATTACGAAGAGGTTGCCCGTCTTTGCGGCCTGCCGAAGATCGCCAGCAACTGGGTGATGGGCGATATCCTGCGGTTCCTCAACGAGGACAAACGGGACATCAAGGATTGTCCCATCCCGGCCTCCTCCCTGGCCGAGATGATCCGCCTCATCGAGGAAGGGGTCATCAGCGGCAAAATGGCCAAGGAGATCAGCGAAGAGATGTACCGTACGGGTAAGACGCCGCAGGTAATTATTGAGGAAAAAGGCCTGCTCCAGATCTCCGACGCCGGGGCGTTGATTCCCCTGATCGAGAAGGTCATGGCGGACAATCCCTCCCAGCTTGGCCAATATCGGGGGGGAAAGGACAAGCTGTTCGGTTTCTTCGTCGGCCAGGTGATGAAGGCCACCCAGGGTAAGGCCAATCCCCAGTTGATCAACGACCTCCTGAGGAAGATGCTGGCGGGATGAACAAAAGAAGCTGCCTTCAGAATAATTACCGACCATGAGAGTCTCTTTACCCTGTATATCCCTCCCCTTCAAGGGGAGGGACGAGGTGGGGATGGGTTAGAATGGCCACTTTTATCCGCACTGTTTACTGGGAAGATGACGCCGTCGTCTTTATCGATCAGCGCCTCCTCCCGGATCAAGAACGCTATGTGACCACCCGGGATTACCGGGAGGTGGCGGCGGCCATTAAGGCTCTGGCCATCCGGGGCGCCCCCGCCATCGGCGTGGCCGCCGCCCTGGGTATCGCCTTGGGCGTTGCCAACAGCCGTGCCGTTGCCCTCGCCGGGCTGCGGAGAGAATTTGACGATATCTGCCGTACCTTCGCCATGACCCGTCCCACGGCCAGGAACCTCTTCTGGGCCGTCGAAAGGATGGAGCGGTGTTTTCGGCTCATTACCGCGCCCCTTCAGAGCGGTCCGGCAGCGGGGGGAATCCGGACCGCCTTTCCCCCCTTCCTTGCTCGGGTAAAAAAAGCCCTTATCGATGAGGCCAAACTCATCGGTGCGGAAGATATCCGGATAAACAAGCAGCTCGGCACCTACGGCCAGACCCTTATCGACGACGGCGACCATATCCTTACCCACTGCAATGCCGGGGCCCTGGCCACGGCGGGTTACGGGACGGCACTGGGGGTAGTCCGGGCGGCCGCCGAGGCGGGGAAGAAGATCCATGTCTATGTCGATGAGACGCGGCCCGTCCTCCAGGGGGCGCGGCTGACGGCCTGGGAAATGATGCGCGAGGAGATCCCGGCCACGCTCATCACTGACAATATGGCCGGTTTTCTCATGAAGCAGGGCCGGATTCAGAAGATCGTCGTCGGGGCCGACCGGATTGCCGTCAACGGGGATACGGCCAATAAGATCGGCACTTACAGCGTGGCGGTGCTCGCCAAAGTCCATAAAATACCCTTCTATGTTGCCGCGCCCCTTTCCACCTTTGACGGCGCCGTCAAAACCGGGAAAGACATCCCCATCGAGGAGCGGTCTCCCGAAGAGGTAACCTGTTGCCGGGGGGCCATCCTGGCGCCCCGGGACATCGACGTCTATAACCCCGCTTTCGATGTGACCCCCGGCCGTTTAATCGCCGCCTTCGTGACGGAAAAAGGCCTGCTTTATCCGCCTTTCCGCAAAACCATTCCCGCCCTGCTGAGGTCATGAAGGTTAGTGGGTAGGAGCAGTCTCATGGCCGGTAATCTCTTCCTTTTTGATTTCGATGGCGTCCTCGTCGATTCCCTGGAGGTCTATCATCGGGCTGTGTCTTGGTGCCTCGAAAGAATCGGCATGCCCTTCATCAGCACCCAGGAGGAATACGTCGCCCTTTTCGAGGACAACTTTTATGCCTCCCTGGCGGAGAAAGGGGTGGATCTCCATGCCTTTTCCCAGGCTTTGAACGAATATGCCCGGGATGTTGACTATTACCGTGACGTCAAACCTTTTACGACCGTACTAACGGTCTTGGAAGAACTATGCCGGGCCGACACCCTGGCGATCATCTCTTCGAATTCCGCCGCGGCCATTGGGAAGATCATGGCCCGCCTCCACTACAACGGTTGTTTCCGGGAGATCCTGGGATCGGAGTTTCATTTGAGCAAAAAGGCCAAGATCGACCATATGGTTGCCAAATACGGGCGAAGTCGGGAGCGAACGTTTTACGTGGGCGATACGGCGGGAGACATCAAGGAAGGCAAAGCGGCGGGGATCAAGACCATCGCCGTCGCCTGGGGATGGCATCCCCGGGAAACCCTGGCGGCGGAAAATCCGGACTTCCTCATCGCCCGTCCGGATGAACTGCTTGCCATCGCCGGATAGCCGCGGATTCGGATTCCCGGCCAGCCGTTTTCGGCGCGAATGTCCGGGCATACCTTCATCGCTTTGATGGAACGATAATGACATGTTCCAACCCGGCAAGAAAGCAATGTTGATGACATCGTAAAAAGCGCAAACAATGTCCCATTTGGGACGGCATCGTAAAAAGATCCGCAGGCGAGGCGCGCGAATCCTGAGGAATGAGGAGTACTTGGACGTACGTCGCAGTGACGAGGGATGAAGCGCTTTCGAAGCATCCGGACTTTTTACGATGCCGTCAATGTTGGCCGACATGAAGGCAAAGAGGAAAACGGGGAGATGACGCGCTCATGATGGTACGCCGTTACAAAGGAGGATGAAAGCGAAGCTTAATGTTCATAAGGTTGTCAAGGTATTTTCAGATGAGAAGAGACAAGCTTCATATTTTATTGTCGGCGCTTTTTTTTGTTCTTTTCCTTTCCGGGGCGGCGACAGCCGAGGATTTGAACCCTACCTACAAAGAGTCCATTCCCCTGTCCCGCCAGCATGCTGACAGCCCCGCTGGCTGGGTTCCCGACTATCCCACCTCGGGAAGCAGGCAGATTGTCACCATCCAAGGCGATCCTGACAAGGAAAATGCCCACTTCGGACTCACATACGATACCAAAGGCTATGGCGACGGCAAGAATTACCTCATTGTCCGGACCTTAAGCAAGACTGATTATATGGGAAGTAATTACGTCAATCAACCGGGCTATAAGGTGTTCGGCAAGGCGACGGAGAGCGCCTACTGGGTGACGACGGGTAACGAGGCCACAAAATTTCTCCGGGATAACGGCGGCACCAGCGCCAATATCGTGAAGCTCATGGAGCGCGCCCTGGGCATGAATAACGACGGCTCCCATACGGCGATGGTCGAATATGCCGTCATCGCCGACAATGACCACATCCTCCGTCCCACGAAGATTTCCGATTTCAAGACCTATGCGACCAATCCCACCAATTATGGGACGAATGCCTCCTATGGGGAGAAACCTTCCGATATGACCCAGGCCACCTACGATAATTATGTCGGCACGGCGACCCAAACGGGCTATTACGAGTACTGGAAGAAAAAGACTTACGATTCCGACGCAGGCAGTAACGACGCCTTCCCCTGGACGCAGATCGGCTACACCTTTTTATGGGGCAATGGTCAGGAAAAACTGGCCGATATACAGGGATTGAGTGAATTTATCCTCCTGGGCGGTACGTCTTTACAGATCTACGGCCTCTACTCACCCCAGTCCTACATCTACACCCTCAACAAGGACGGTGCTTTCAGCACGGCCGCAGATGCGCAATACGGCAACGGTTTCGCCAGTTTCAAGGTTGATGGAACGTGTGATTCCCTCTGGGCGGGACACCGCTTCCAGAGGAACGTCAGCACCGGCGCCGCCAATCAGATCAATATCACCAACACCGGTTCCATCTCCGGCGGGCAGGGGCTCTTGATCTGGTCGTTGAACTATGCCGTGAACAACCAGGGGACGATCAGCGGCGCCACGGCCAACAAGTTCGCCACGACGAACACCGGCAATATCGCTGTCCTCTTCAAAGGGGACACCACGGCTTACGGAGACATCCCTGCTCCCGCCGGTTCCAACAACCTCACCAACTCCGGGACCATCTCCAGCCCCGGGACGGCGGTCATGGTGGAAGCGGGAGATACGAACATTACCAACAAGTCCGGAGGTCTGCTTACAGGAGACACGGTTGCCATCCAAATCGGCCAGGCAAACGCTGCGCCGGCGGTAAAAGGAATTATCGACAACACCGGAACCATCAGCAGTTCCGGAACGGCCATAAAGGCGGACAGAGGAGACAATACGATCGTCAACAATTCCGGCGGCATCATCTCCGGTGGGGTTTATGCCATTCAGACCGGGGCGGGGAACGACACCGTGACGGTCAAGGGCGGCGAGATCGCCGGCAAGGTCGATCTCGGGACGGGGCCGGACAAATTCGATGTCACCGGCGCCGACGGCGCCGCCAAGCTGAGCTTCACCATCGACAGGGACACCGCCGCCTCGGCGCAGATCCTGGTGAAGGATGGGGGCAACGGCACGGTGAGCATTGCGGACAATACCAAGCTGGCCGTAACGGTCGGGGGCGCAAAGAATATTCAAAACAACGACCGGTTTCTGATCGCCGATGCGGGCGGAACGCTGACCGTCACCCCGGCTAATCTCGTCATCCAGAACGACGGCTCCCTTCCCATGGTCGGTTTTTCCGCCCTGAAAGATGCCAACAAGCTCTACCTGGTGGCGGCACGGAGCAGCAGCTATTACGGAGCCAACAGCGGCAATGCCTCCCTGGGTTCCCTCCTGGACAGCCTGGCAAATACGGCAACGGGGGATATGGCCAATGTCCTGGGGAATTTGGACAAATCCGGTGATGCCGGAAACGCCTTGAAATTGCAGCCGAATGTCGATGGCGGGACCATGCAGGCCAGCTTCGGGGCGATGAATAAATACACTGGGGCCGTCGTCAACCGAATCGAACAGGTCATGACCGGCCGGGCCGCCAGGGAGGGGATGACCGGAATCGCCACGGGCGACGAGTCGGCGCGCAACGGTGCCTGGGCGCAGGGATTCGGAAGCTATCTGCACCAGGATCCCCAGGGGACGGGCAACGGTTACAGCGCCGACATCTGGGGCGTCGCCTTCGGTTTCGACCGGTATTTCTTCCCCAGTCTCATGTTGGGACTCAGTGGCGGCTATGCCCGCAACAAGATCACCACCGCCGATCCCAACACCGGCGCCGATGCCGATAGCTACCAGGCGGGCCTCTACGGCAATCTCGCCCGGGAAGCCTATTATCTCGATGGCATTTTCTCCTTTGCGTATAACAAGTATAACGCCTCGCGGCACATCGCCTTCGGGACGACAAACCGGATTGCGAAGAGCAATTACAACGGTCAGCAGTATTCAGGCTACCTGGAGGGCGGTTACGCCTTCGGCGTGAACGGTTTCACCATCACACCCCTGGCCTCGGTTCAGTACATGCACCTCCAGCTCGGCGACTATACGGAGACGGAAGCCGGGGACCTGAACCTCCATGTGGACAGCCAAGGATACAACATGCTCCAGGTCGGTGTCGGGGCAAAACTATCCTACCAACTTACCAGCCGGGACGTGCGGATCATTCCGGAACTGCACGGCAAGTTTCTCTATGACTTCATCGGCGACCAGCAGCAGGCCACCGCCACCTTTACCGGGGGTGGCGCCTCCTTTGCGACCAAAGGCTTTGACCCACCCCGGGCGAGCGGCAATCTGGGGGCCAAGCTCACCCTGATGACGAAAAACAATCTCTCCTTTGCCCTGAACTACGACTATGAGTGGAAGGCGGGATATTACAGTCATAACGGCTATTTCCATATCAGGTACGCCTTCTGAGTCGCCAGGCCGTAGGCCTTTGCCCACGTCCTCCCGCGCCGGCTTTTGGCAACTCGCAAACCGCTCGCTGCATCAAGTCGGAACCGGTCCGGCCGGGCCGCCGGGGATGGCGACGGTTTACGAAGTCGGGCGGCCAGTGGGATGACTGGTGAGGGAGCGTATGCAAGGTTCGCAGCTATGGTTCAAAAATTTCGTGGGCTTTCCGAGGCCTTAACCGGACTCATCCTGATGCTGATCTTTGTCTGGTGCTGTTCCGGGTGTGTCGGTCCGGGTGGAGCGGTGGCCGACCGGATCGGATCGCGGGCAGGGTTTGAAAAAACCTTTCTATGGACCCGGGAATTTACGCTTACCGCTTACTGGCGGGGCCGCCGGCCGGGAGCTCCCTTGAATCTCTACCTCGAAGGGGATGGGTCCGCCTGGATTTCCCGTTCCTGGCGCTCCGACGATCCCAGCCCCCGAGATCCGGTGGCACTGGCACTGGCGGCCCGGGATCCCGGGGCGAACGTGGCCTATCTCGCCCGGCCCGGCCAGTATGCCGCGCCGGGATCGCCCCCGGTCGATCCCGCCTTCTGGTCCGACCGCCGCTTTGCCCCCGCGGTGGTGGCAGCGCTCGGCGAGGCCGCGGACCTCCTTTTGGCGAAGACTCGGGCGAAGGGGGTCAATCTCATCGGCTATTCGGGCGGGGCCGCCCTGGCCGTGCTGATGGCCGTCCAGCGAAACGATGTCCTGAGCCTCCGGACCGTGGCGGGGAACCTGGACCCGGAGGCGGTGAACCGCCATCATCGCGTCAGCCCCCTGGCCGGGTCCCTCAATCCTATGGATGCGGCGGCACAACTCCGTGACCTGCCCCAGCGTCATTTCGCAGGCGCCGAGGATGCCGTGGTGCCCCCCTTCGCGGCCGGGAATTTTATCCGCCGTCAGGGCGGGGATGACCGGCGCGTCATCATCGTTCCCGGAGTGGGCCACGGCAACGGGTGGCGGGAACGATGGTGGGAACTGCTGAGCTTTCCCCTATTTTGATTTCTTCGCTTCTGCCGCCCGCTGTTCTCTTGCCTTGGCCCGGAGACGTTCCTTCCGCCGTTTGCGCCGGCGATCGATTTCTCTTTTCCGTTCGATCTTCTTGTGTTGTGCCATTCGTTTCTCCCTGTAAATTTATCAGTATTCCAAACTATTTACGAATAAAACACCGCGGGCGGATCAATGCCGTTCAGATTCCGATCTCCAAGCCGTCGTAGGCCAGGTATATCTCCAAGGCGCTTGTTTCGGATAGAATCTTCAGATAGGTCCGCGTGTCCGCCAGCAGCTCATCAAAGGTCTCGTCATCGTAGGTATGTTCGTGATGGAACAGACAAAGGCGTTTGACCTGAGCCTCCACGGCCATTTCCACGCCGATGACGTTGCTGGAGTGCCCCCAGTCCTCCTTGTCCCCGATGGCGTCGAGCAGGGTGTACTGGGCGTCGAAGATGAGCAGGTCCGTATCCCGGATGAAATCGAGGTAGGCGTAATTGGAACATTCCGCCTCCTTTTTGTGTTCCGAATCCGTGGAATATACGACGCTCCGGCCGTTTTTCGTGAAACGGTACCCATAGGAGTCTCCGGGATGATGCTGTCGCGCCCCCCGTACTTGGAAACCTGCAAACTCATAAATCTCGTCCACCCGCAGGGGGTGGAAGGAGATCTCCGCCCGCATGGCCGGCAGGGGAATGGGAAAAAAAGGCGGGCTTTGCTGGGTCGCGAAGGCCGCTTCGAGGCCGGGATGAAAACCGTAGATTTTGATCCGGTTGCCAGGAATGTAGGCGGGAGTGAAAAACGGAAAGCCCTGGATGTGGTCCCAGTGAAGATGAGATAGGAAGATGTGGAAGACTCCTCGGGCGCCCGGCAGGCTGTTGCCGAAGTCCCGCAGGCCTGTGCCGGCATCGCAGATGACGTAATCCTCGCCGCCCCGGATCTCGATGCAGGAACTGTTGCCGCCGTAGCTTCCCCGGATGGAAAAAGGCAACTCCCGATCCACGAAGGCGGCAAGCGCGTGTTCATCGCCAAAGACTTTTCCTTGGGCCGCCCGGAGTGCTCCGATAACCTTGGCCCGGACCTGGGACGCCTTGAGGGAGGCGGGCAGGGAGCCCCGAGTTCCCCAAAAATGGACGCGCATGTAGTGCCCCCTCCTTTGCCGATATGTATCGTCTATAGATCGTAAAGGGTTTCGTCGATTTGCGGCTTCGCCTTCGCGGCCCCTTTCTTTCCTTTCGGGCCTTCGAACAGGAACGGTTCCTCCGCTTCCAGGAGCTCTCCCATTTCCGCGTCGATCTGTTCCGGGTCCTCTCCCTTTTCCATGCGGCGCAGGGCCTCCTCCATGGCCGGGCCGAGATTCATCCCTGTAGCCTCGGTGAGTTTCCGCATGAGGTCGGCCGCCTGCCGGGGGTCGTCTTCATTGAGTTTATCGGCTTCGCCGGCCAGCATGGTCATGGCCTTTTCCATGGCCGCCTCGTCGATGGGAGGCATGCCCTCCGTTTCAGGTCCTTCTTCGCCGCCGGTCTTGATCTTGGCAAAAACGGACATCTGTCGCTTGAGCTTTATCCTTTTGCATTTCGGGCACTTAGGAATTTTATCCGTATTTACGCCTTTGGAAAAAAAACTATAGACGGTGTTGCACTTATGACAATAAAACTCGTAAATAGGCATCCGCAATGCTCCTGAAATTTTTTTCAGCAATATAATCATCCTGTTAGGAAAAGCAAGGGAAATTTTATCTTGGTTTCCCTGACACGATACGCCGCCCCGCCCCTGATCTTCTTTCTCTAAAAATCGAGGTTGATCCGAACGCGTCCGAAGGGGCCGTCCTGAATGTCGAGACGGTTGAAATCCCGATCGGAATAATCCTTGCCTTCGAAATACATCCGGTCGAAGACATACCCCCCGCGTCTGATGAAGAGCAAGGCCTTTTTGCCGTTCTAAACCAGCCCGGCAATTGACATTGACAGGACGAGGTCTTTTTTGCATAGAAAACGGAAGATGCAGTCATCGCCTCTTGCCAGCGAAGAGACGATCAAAATTTGACG
Source organism: Deltaproteobacteria bacterium (assembly GCA_029561465.1). Taxonomy (GTDB): domain Bacteria; phylum Desulfobacterota; class Syntrophia; order Syntrophales; family UBA8958; genus UBA8958. Next base: position 13,653 of record JAKQIZ010000039.1, read on the forward strand.
ACATCGTAAAAGGTCAAAAAATGTCCCATTTGGGACGGCATCTTAAAAAGATCCGCAGGCGAGGCACGCGCATCCTGAGGAATGAGGCGTACTGGGACGTACGTCGCAGTGACGAGGGATGAAGCGCTTTCGAAGCATCCGGACTTTTTACGATGCCGTCAAATTTGAAAAGATTCCCGAAAGAGATCAGGCCCGAAGGCCATGAAGAATAGATCGCCACGAGCAAGTAATAAATACCGCTACCTGTGTTGCGGTCTGGCCCTCCTGCTGCTGGGCGCCGCGGTTCCCCTGGCGGCCGATACGGTCGTAATTCCGGACGAGATCCAGGCCATTGTCTCCGCTCCCCGCTACTGCCATGCCTGGTGGGGGCTGCTGGCTCAGGACGTGCATACCGGCCGGATCATCTGCGCATGGCACCCGGACCTCCTTTTCCACCCCGCTTCCGTGACGAAACTCTTTTCTGCGGCCGCCGCCCTGGAGCAACTCGGCGGTGATTATCGTTTCCATACCCCCCTTTATATTAACGGGAACTTGGATAGCAGGGGGGTTGTCCGGGGGGATCTGATCCTCGTCGCCTCCGGTGATATTACCATGGGCGGCCGCACCCGCCCGGACGGGCGCATCGCCTACAGCGGTATTGAGCAATCCGCCGTCGGCGACAAGTCCGGAGTGCAGAACGCCCCGGCGAAAACCAACCCCCTGGCGGGGATCCGCCGGCTGGCCCGTCAGGCGACGAGCGCCGGGATCAAAGCCGTCACCGGCGAGGTCATCGTCGATGACCGCCTGTTTCCCACCAGTAGCGTTTACAGTGTCAAAAACCCCGGGATGGTGATTTTCCACCGCAGCCCCATCATGATCAACGACAATCTCTTCGATATCGTGATCTCACCCACCCGCCGGGGGATGCCGGCGGCGGTGGACTGGCGTCCCCGGCTCCTGCCGCTGCTCCAGGTCGTCTCGACGGTCCGCACCGTGGCGCCGGCCCAAACGCCCCGTCTGGAAGTGACGCCGTCGGGCTTTGGAAAATTCTTGATTTCCGGTGAGATCCCGGAAGGACATCCCCCGATTGTTCGGGAGACGGCCGTCCCCGACGCCGCCTCCTATGCCCGGGCGCTCCTCATTGCCGCCTTGCGGAAGGAGGGCATCAAGATGAAGGCCTCCCCGGCGACGCCCAATCCTTTCCGGCGGCTACCCCAAGCAGCGGCTTATCAGCGGTTCGTCAAGGTCGCCGAGCTTGTCTCGCCGCCTTTGACCGAATATCTCCGGATGATTCTCAAAGACAGCCACAATCCCGGCGCCGAGATCATCCCCCATCTACTGGCCCTGCAAGCTGGGGGAAATTCATTCGCGGAAGGCATGCAAAGGCAAAAGCTGCTGCTGTCCCGATTTAGCGCCGATCCCGGGAGCATTTCCCTGGCCGACGGCTCCGGCCTGTCCCAGGCCAATCTGGTTACCCCCCGGGCGGTTGTCGCCCTGCTGGCCCATATGACCAGGCAGCGTCATGGCCTTTTTTTCCGGGAGGCGCTGCCGTTGCTCGGAGTGGACGGCACGCTCATGCGCAGCGGCCGGGACAGTCCCGCCCGGGGCAGAATCAGCGGTAAGACGGGCACACTGATCACCGTGGATCTGCTCCACGACAGTGCCATCATGGACGGCAAATCCCTGGCGGGATACATGATGACGGCGGCGGGCCGGGAAGTGGCCTTTGCCTTCTTCGTCAATTTTGTCCACAGCACCGATGTACGGGGAAGGGAAGAGACCCGGAAGTTTACCGGGGAGATCGGCGCGGATCTCCTCCGGATTGCCGAGGCCATCCACCGCGCCAACTGAACTACCGGTTGCCGCTCCACGACTGCGAACTGACTGACCCGAGTCGGTCAAGGCCGCGGTAAGCTCTTCCATGATTAACCGGCCGGTTCCCTTTTCCTTGTTTATCTATCGGAGGAGGGCGACCGCTTCGCCCCCTCCGATCATTCCTCCTCTTCACGTCGCCGGCCGGTCCTGCCCGGCCAGACGCCGCTTCAGGCGGGCAATGCGGCGCCGGAGATCATTCTCCTCCGTTGCCGTCCCCTGGGGGGGCAGCAAGTCCAGTGCCCGGCAGGCGAGCTCCAGGGCCGTCCGGTAGTCATGATCCCGGTGTTCGTTCCACTTGGCCAGCTCCAGGAGGGGAAAGAGGGCGTCGCCGTCGGGGCCCCCCCGGTCCGGGGCGAGCATCTCCCGCCAAATCGCCACGGCCTCGTTCCAGGCCCCCGCCCGTTTGTGGATTAAAGAGAGCAAGGTGGCCGCCTGCCGGGCCGTGGTCGGGCCGGAACGTCGCCGGAGATCCGTCAGGATGCCTTCCGCCCGGGCCGTTTCGCCCCGGTGGATACAGAGCCGGGCCGCCGCCAACAGATCCGGATCGGGCGGTGGCGGGGCGGCGCCGGAGACCGGTCCGCCGATCAGCTCCGTCAGACGGGCGGCAAGGAACGCCATGGAGAGGACGTCGAGGCGGTTGTGGACGAAGATGTCCGCCACCAGCCCGCCGTCCCGATGCCGGAGCCATTGGAAGTAACGCTGGGGGATCTCCCAGCCCGGGATATCTTCCTCCCGTTCCAGCCCCAGCAAGGCCCCTTCCAGTGTTCCGAGGCGGACGTTGTCGAGGCGGCACCTCAGGAGCCGCCGGGCCGGATGCAGCAGATCCAAATGGGGAAGACCGGCCAGGGGATCGGCGAGACGATTCATGACGAACCGGGCGGCCAGCAGGTTGGCGTCGAAGGCCTTGCCGTTGAAGGTGACGAGGAACTGCCGGTCCGCCATCAGTTCCCCGAGGAAGAGGAGGGCCGCCCGTTCCTCCGCGAAGTCCCTCATGAATAGCTGTTTGACGACGAACCTTGCCCCCTCGAACCACCCCAGGCCGATGAGAAAGGCCACGGTGCCCGTCCCTCCCGCCAGTCCCGTCGTTTCCGTATCCAGAAAGACGCCCCGGCCGGGGTCAAGACCGGCCAGCGCGGCGTCGTTGGCCAGGATGGCGGCGCCGGCCATATCCAGAGGAGGCAGGTCGCCAAGACGGCAAGCCCCGTGGCAATGGCCCATGCCCCAGGCGCTGGCGGCGCAGAAGAAGCGCCCGCCCGCCGTGGCTATCTCCATTCCGGATACAATCTCCTCCAGGGGATGTCCCGGTTCTCGCCGCCGCGGCGGGGACATGTCCGCGCCGCCGGGCCGCCGGGCCAGGACGGCGTCGAGACGCCGCCGCAGGGCGCCGATTTTTAAACTGGAAGCTTCGCTTTGTGAACAAGAAGCTTCGCTTTCCCCGGACCGGTGGGTCTCCCTCACCGGCGTCCCTTCACCGGGGGTCAAGACGGCTTTGCGGGGCGGGCTTACCGCCTCTTTCGTCAGCCGCTGCAATCTGTCTATTACCGTCATTTGCCAGAGACCTTCCCATTGCCGGTCCGGGCGGATGGATACATGTAAACCGTTTCGGCGTCCAGCCGCCGGGCGGTCAGAACACCGCCGTTAATGTTGAAATCTTTGAATCATTGCTTCGCGGCGCAACGTTCGTCATTCCCGCGTCGGCGGGAAGACAAAAATCAAATATTTTCCCGATACCGTCTCAAGCCCGCCATGACACCATGCCGTTTTCCAAGGTCTCGCTACGTTGATCCTAATTGTGGGCCGGATTGAATTTATGGCAATAGCCGGGGAGTGTCAAGTTTTTAAGTATTCCGGGGCGGAATCCCGATCGTCCCGTTTCATCTCAGCGGAGCCGCAGACTGACCCGGGTGAGATCGTCGGGTGATTTTTCCGCGCTCATGCCGAGTTTTTCGCACAGCCGGACCATTTTCCGGTTCTGGGGTTCGATATAGCCGTAAAATTCCTCCAGACCCTTTTCGTCGGCGATGCCGATGAGGATGTCAATCAGCTTGTACGCCAGTCCCTGACCCTGGAAGTCGTCGTGGACCAGGATGGAGAATTCGCATTTCCGGAAATCGGCCTCGATGTTGAACCCCCCCATGCCGATGAGGCGCCGGCCGTCGTTTTCCCTGAGTTCCGCCACCAGCATCATCTCCCGGTCGTAATCGATATTGCAGAAACGGACGTGCATCTCGTGGGTGATGGTCTTGATGGTCTGGTAGAAACGCTCCCGGAGGGTGGCCTCCGACAGGGTGGTGAACATGTCATGGGCCAGCGGTTCGTCTTCCGGACGGATGGGGCGCAGCACGATTTCCCGCCCGTCCCGCAACAGCCCGCGGCTGATGTAGCGGGTGGGATAGGGGGTGATCAGGAGATGGGGGTAAGGGGTGGTCGGATCGACCTTGTCCTGGTCCAGGATGATGCGCACATCCAGGGCCAGGGCCCGACCGTCGCGCACCGCGACGGGATTCATGTCCATGGCGAGGATCTCGGGAAAATCCATCACCAGGTTGGAAAAGCTGACGATCATCCCTTCCAGTTGTGCCAGATCCGCCGGGGCCTTGCCCCGGTATCCCCGGAGCATGGCGAAGGCCTTCGTCTCCTCCATGAGGCGCCTGGCCAGGGCCTGATTGAGAGGGGGCAGGGCGATGGAGTAATCACGGAATATCTCCACCCCCACGCCGCCCATGCCGAAGAGGATCACGGCGCCGTAGTCTTTGTCCTTCTTCGCCCCGAGGATCAGTTCGTAATCGATGACCTCGATCATCTTCTGGACGGCGACGCCCCGGATGGCCGCGTCGGGCCGGATGCGCGCCACCCGCTCCCGGAGGCGGGCGAAGGCGATACGCGCCGCTTCGTCGGAGTCGATACCGGTGACGACACCGCCCACATCCTGGCGGAAGATGATGTCGGGGGAGGCGATCTTCAACACCACGGGATAACCGATGTCCCGGGCGGCCGCCACGGCCTCCTCGGCGGACCGGGCGATCTGGGTTTTCACGAAGGGGATGCCGTAGTTGGCCAGAAACTTCTTCGCTTCCTCCTCGGCCAGGACATGTCTTCCCTCCCGGAGGACCCGCCGGACGATTGATTTCAGATGGTTTTTCGGCGGCGCCTCGTTTACGGACAGCTCCGCGGGGGTTTCGTGGAGGAGCCGGAGATTCCGCTCGTAGTTGTACATATAAACATAGGTCCGGGCCGCCTCTTCCGGCGTTTCGTAAGTCGGGATGCCGCTTTTCAGGAGCAGTTCCCGGCCGCCGCTTTCCCGGTCCCTTTCCAGCCACGTGGCCAGGACGGGTTTGGAGGCGTCGCGGCCGGCGGCGGCGACCATCGCGGCCAGTTCCTCGTCCCCGGCGGCGCCCTGGGGGCCGAAGATTACCAGGATGCCGTCCACATTGTCGTCCTGGAGAAAAAGGCCGAGTGCCGCTTCGTAATCGCCGACGGATGCCGACCGCGTCAGGTCCAGGGGATTGCCCACCTGGACATGGGGAGGAAGGAACTGCGCCAATCCCGACTGGGTGGCGGGAGCGAGGGCGGCCAATGAGCCGCCGGACTTTGTGAGCCGATGCGCCGCCATGAGACCGGCCCCGCCGGCGTTGCCGACCACGGCCAGGCGCGCCCCCCGGGGCAGCTTCCGGGAGTACAGGACGTCGGCGGTGTTGTAGATGTCTTGGGTCTCTTTCACCCGGACCACGCCTACCCGGCGCAGGACGGCATCGAAGATGTCCTCGGGACCGGCGAGGATGTCGGTGTGGGAGAGCTTTTCCGGGGCGTCCCTGTCCGGCCGTGCCGGCCGGAGGAGGACAATGGGTTTGTTCCTGGCGAAACCCCGGGCGGCACCGAGGAATTTCCGGAGATGGCCGAGATCGTCTTCCATGTATATCATGATGCTCCGGGTGTGGGGGTCCGTTCCCAGATAGTCGATCATGTCTCCGAAATCGATGTCGATCGCCGAGCCCAGGGAGGCGAGCATGCTGAAACTGATATGGGCGCTGACGCCCCAGTCGAAGAGGATCTTTCCGAAGGCGTTGCTCTGGGTGATAAAGGCGATCTGTCCCGCCTCCGGGGCGCCGGGGAGGCGGGAGGCGCAGAGGCCGGCGTGGGGGCGGATGATGCCGAGGCAGTTGGGGCCGAGGATCCGCAGGGGGTATTGCTTCTTGATCCGGAGTATCTCCTGCTCCAGGCGCCGGCCCTTCTCTCCGGCTTCCCGGAACCCGGCGGAGATGATGATCATGCCGTCCACATCGGCCCGGCCGCATGCCTCGACGATCTCCGGGACCGTCGGGGCGGGCGTGGCCACGATAGCCAAATCGACGTGTTCCGGGACGGCGCCGATATGGGGGTAGCAGGGCTCCCCGTCGATACAGGCATGGCGGGGATTGACGGAGTAGATCTTCCGTTCCCGGCAGGTCCGGAGGTTGTCCAGGATCTGTCGGCCCGGGGTGTCCGCCTGGTCACCGGCTCCGATCAGGGCGATGATCGTGGGGTCGAACATGCGCTTCAGGTTGTCCATAATCCCATCCTCGTCGAATATTCCTCTCATACCCCAGGGAGGGGAATAATTCAAGACCGGGGCGGGCAACCGGAGAGCCTTTCGGACGAAGAGATAATCGAAAAGGCCGAGAGCACGGCGGTATTCGCCCGGGTCGCGCCGGAGCAGAAACTGCGTCTGGTCGAGGCGCTCCAGGCCCGCAAACATTTTTATACACCTATGTGCCCGTGATGAATATTGATTTTTGTTCATACATCTTTCTTGACTTTTATAACGCAGCGCCTACTATGGGTTATATATTATCCTCGAAAGGAGCAATCGCAAATGGCCGCCAAATATGTCAAGGGACGTCTCTATAAGCTGAAGATCGCCGAGTTGCAGGCCGATCCCGAACAGCCGCGGAAGTTCATGGACCCAATCGCCCTCAATGAACTTACGGCCTCGATCCAGAAATTCGGGGTCCTCGTCCCCATCCAGTTTCGCCAGGACGAGGCCGGGGCGCTGATCATCGTCTCTGGACATCGTCGCGTCCAGGCCGCCGGACGGGCGGGGCGGACGGAAATCAGCGGCACCTATACGGAAGGCGACACGCGTCTTCAGGGTTTCGTGGAGAATCTCCAGCGGGAAAACATGCTCCCCATCGACGAGGCGGAACAGATGCAATCCCTCATGAAGGAATACGCCCTGAACCAGTACCAATTGGCCGAGGCGATCGGCAAGAGCCAGCCCGCCGTCAACGCCTCCCTCTCCCTGAACAAGCTTCCCGAAGACATCCGCGATTCGATCCGGACGAATCCCAACATCACCAAGACAATGCTTCTTGACGTGGTGAAGATGAAGACGGAAAAGAGCATGCGCCGGAAGTTCGAGGGATTGATGGCACGGGGCGGCCAAAAGGCCTCCCAGGCCGTCAGAAAAGAGAAAGTTACGAAGCAGCGGGCCTTCCTCAACCGGACCGACGCCCTGACCAGCGAGATCGCGTCATTGCCCTGGAGCGAATGGTCGGAAGACGACCGCATCGACCTGGCCAACGCCCTCCGGGGTCTCCGCCAATCCGCCGGCGCCCTCCTGACGGCTATGGACGAACCCCGAGATGCCGAGGAAGAAGAGCAGGAACGTCCGGCTTCCATGAACCTCTCCTGATGGAAGACTAATGGAGATTGCCGACTCTGCGGTTCATAATTAGTTGATAATATATATTTTTATTCCATTTTCGCTCCGAAAGCCACGCCGGCCCGCAACTGCCGCATTAACTATATAATATCGAATGCTTACCTTTGATCAGACGCTGATCTTTTTTGGCCGACTGCCGATATTGCATAAGCTGCCAGGCGTTTTGCGCTTACCGTGTAATTACGCGTACGCCGGGATCGAGGCCTTGCCATGATTTGTTTACGGAACCGGTGAAAGCGGACAAACGCGATTCATCAAAACCACGGAAGGACTTCCGTAAAAAGTTCTCCCGTCTACTCAAGGATGCCAGCAATGATACAGCCATTGAAAGTTTGCGGCGCCAGGGGTATTTTCTGGGCAGTCTGCTCCCCTGTTGGCTCGGGACGGACGGGCTGCTTATGCAAAAGATATTGAAGGAGCCCGATTGGGGAGAAATAAAGGTGGCCTCGGAGTGGGCCGCAAGGATACTGGAAATCGTCAGATCAGACTGGGAACGGTCTGTAAGGGAGGAAAGAAATGGAAATTGACGGCATAGCCTCACAAAAGGGGCTGAATGACAGCGGTGAGGCCATTGATCGACACGAAGGCAATTTTTGCATTGATTCCTTCCGTCCCGCCGATGCGGAAGGGATCGTGAAACTTTTTCAGGCCACATATGGCGAACACTATCCCATCCGCCTTTTTTACGAGCCTGAAGAACTTATCACCGCCAACCGGGATGGCCGGTGTTTTACCGCTGTCGCCCGCAACAATGCCGGCCGTGTCATCGGCGCGAGCCATATCTATCGTTCCGCACCCTATGCGGGCCTTTACGAGAACGGCGCGGCTATCGTACTCGAGGAATACCGGAATGCAAAGATCATTACTGGCATTATGTCTTGTCTTTTCAACGAGATTACGCCGAGACGCCGGGAGGTGGAAGAGTTATGGGCGGAAACGGTGTGCAATCACCTTTTCACGCAAAAGCTGGCGCTTACCTTCCCCGGGATCGATACGGCTATCGAAGTGGCGCTCATGCCGGCGGAGACCTATGGCCGGGAGCGCAACGCCTTCGGGAGGGTAGCGACGGTGAATTTTTTCCGGTGCTACGTTTCAAAACCCCATCGCATCTTTTTTCCTCCGGCATACGAGGCGGTCCTGCAAGGCATCTACGGCCGGCTGGACGACCATCGGGAGCTCGCCGTCGCCTCCGCGCCCTTACCTGCCAGCAAGACCACGACGGCGGAATTGAAGGTATTCCATTCCGCCGTCGTGGCGCGCATCAACATCCCTATGACGGGCGACGATTTCGGAGCCTGTATCTCCGTCCTCGAAGCGCAGGCACGGAAGGAACAGGCCATAGTCTTTCAGGCATTCCTAAATCTCAGCGAGCCTTGGATAGGCGCGGCGGTGGATATCCTGCGGAAACGGGGCTATTTTTTCGGCGGGGCGATGCCGCGCTGGTTTGACGGTGACGGACTGTTGATGCAGAAGCTTGCCTGTCCGCCGAATTTTGAAAATATCGCTCTCTTCCTGGATTCCTCAAAAGAGCTGTTAGCGTTTATTCAACAGGACTGGGAATGTGCCGTCAGGTCATGAAGGGTGCGGTTAATTTTGCAGGCTATCCGGCCTGCTCGTTCTCCGGTTGCCTGAGGCTGATCAGACGATTGATCAGCCAGATGATCTTCTCCATCGCCACCGTCAGGTCCAACAGGCATCCCTTGTCATGGGGCGAAACGATCCTGTCGCTGTCCATATATGCCTGTCGCAGTTGTTCCATGGTCGCGCTGTTGCCGGAACTAAGTTCCTGCAGCGTCCTTAACTGCTCAGGAGTATTTGTTTTTTCGGTATCGGCGGCATAGTTCAGCAGGAAGTCGATCGATTCCAGGCAGGCATCGGCAAGACCCGCCAGGGCAGGATATCCGCTTGCCTTCCTGATGATTCCCACCCCCGAAGCCGTACCGTCGGCAAGCTGTTCCAGCAGGGCCTGACGTGTTTGAGTATAGGCATGATCACCGGCCGTCTCGGGTTGCATGGGCATGGCGGCAATCGCCGCCGTTGCCGCCGCAACCTCGTTCGCCAGGGCTTTGAATGCCTTGTGACGGGTGGCGAGGTTGGCGCCGCGATAATTTTTTCTGGCCGTAGAGACGAATTCCGCTATCTGTTCCAGTTCCCGCGTCTGTTCCAGACGGATCAGCCCTATTCCCGAGTCCGGCAATTCCTGTCGGAATTCCGCCAGGTATTTGGGGTGGGACAGCCCCTCCTCCGCCGAGGGCGGGAGCGATCTTGCCAGCCAGCGGGTCAGAGGTCCGTTGATGGCGAAGAAAAAGACGGCCGACGTCATATTGAACAGCAGGAAGACCCAGGCGGCCTGATCGTCCAGGTCCGGAAGGAACGAATCCAGCAGGGCCATTACGAGTGGAACGTGGCCGTGGACCTCTAGGTAATAGAGCAGGATAAAGACCAACGCCCCGAAGAGATTGAACATATTCACAAAGCGCACGAGCTGTCGCGACGTGCCGCGAAACGCCTGTCCGATCACCACCTTGAATATGGTCGAGCCGATCGCGGCGCCGTACATGAACAGGAATGCCTGCGGACCCGAGAGGATACTCTCCCTCGCCAGGCCGATCGCCACCAGGGCCACGGCCGTCGAGGACTGGGCGATGAATCCCAGCGCTATGCCGGCCATTACCGAAAGCAATGAATGATCACGGCTGAATGCCATCGCCCCGGTAAACCAGGCCTCCTGCCGCAGCGGTTTGACCCCGGCCACCATCATCTGGATTCCGAAGAAGATCAACCCCAGGCCAAGCCCGATGAGAAGGTATGTGCGGTATCTATCGTCTTTTATCAGATACATGGCTATTCCGCAGAGGCCGACGAGGAACATTACGCCGATGGTGATATCGAGGGAGACGATAAAGACGAGGGCGCAGTTCCCGACACTGAATCCGGTCAGGATCGTGATCGCCTGCGAGACGGTGAGCATCCCGGCACTGATGAGGCTGGCCAGGATGACCAGGGCTGCCGAGGTGCTCTGCATGACGGCCCCGGAACCCAGGCCAAAGACCAGGGCGCGGGGCCGCGATGAGACGTAGCGGGTTGCCAGGATCCGGAACTGCCGGCCGCCCAATTGCTGGAGACCGGAAGCGAGCATCTGGACGCCTGTGAACATCAGACCCAGGCCGAGTAGTATCTTGCCGATCACCGCGATCATAATCACCCCAGATTATCCGGATAATTGCCTGGCCTTCATTCCCCCGCCGGAGCGGTTAATGTAAACAACAAGGGTAGTGCATGTCAATAAGATAATAAACAAGTGAAAGTGCAAAATCAACGCAAGTTCGGCAAAAATGGATTTGACAAAGGATGTTATCTCATCTTAATATTCACCCAATGGGATGGAAAAGGCATGTTGACACTTGAAGGAGGGAATCATGAAGAAGCTTGTTTTGGGTATGACATTTTTTATCTTGATGTTCACCGTGGTTTGCGGCGCCGACGAAATCAGGGGTAAAGTGACCGCCCCCGGGGGAGATGGGAAAAGCCTTCTTATCTCAGGGGTTACGATTCAGGCCGCCGAGGCATGGATCGAAGACGCCGAGGATTATCCGCTGTCCCTGAAGTCCATTGCCAAGGGAGATTTCGTGGAGGTGGACGGGAAGTTCGTCGGTCCGGCCAAGATGAAGGCGCGGAAGATCGACCGCAGAAAGCGGGAATGCGACGCCGTCAAAGGGACCATAACCTCCATTGACGCATCGAAAAAAAAGATCGTCATCAGCGGCATTACGGTAAAACTCCGGGCCGACGCCTGGCTGGAAGGGCCGAACCACGTGAAAATACCCCTGGAGCTCTTCGCGCCGGGCTACAAGGTGAAATGCAAGGGAGATTGGACAGGTCTGGCGGAATTGACGGCATTCAGGATGGTCGTCGATTAGCAGCCGGAAAGCGGCGGCGCCGCCGCCCGCTACTCCTGCGTTTCCGAATCTCCATAGCGCCTTTTGCCCCCTCTTGGTCGGTGGCGCCACCGATTTAAACAGTTCCATACCTGAGATGCAATCGAAATACCCGGACAAGTCTACCTCGACAACCTCCGAGAGTCCCCACCGCGACGGCGTCTCAAACTACCCAATGGCGCCTTGAGCGCTATGGCCGGCCGGAAAGCGCAAGGTTCCCCATCGGCTTTTCGCTTTCAGCATTCAGAAGATGCCGTGCCGATACCTCCCGGACAAGCGGAAGCTGGTGTCCGATCTGAGCCGGTGCACTGGGAATCCCTGGAGATATTTAATTATATTGACACAATCACTGATAAGGACTACTTTCGCCTACGAAAGTTGAGTGATTATCGATAAATACGGGAGGCCATATGATGAAAAAAGAGAATGGTAAGAGATCCTCAGCGATCAAATCCTTATGCACTTACAGCCTTGGCCTTTTGCTGGCACTGCTGATCTGTGGCATAATGGGCTCGGTTAGCGAAGTAGCTGGCGAAGCACCACGAGAATGTCAGATCGCCATAGATGGCACTTTACCCAAACCAGGCGATATTGCAGTTGGCAGTCCAGCGGAATGGCTCGCGGCGAAAACCGTGGTCGTACATACGCCTGGATACGAGGTCTTCTTCGGATTGATCCATCCGACGGCGGCGCTGTTCGAAAGGCCCTTTGCTCTGGATGGAGCCCGCCGGGAACACCAGGCGTTCATCTGCCTGATGGCGGACAATGGTGTCAAGGTATTGCGTCTGGAGGATATCCTGCTGGCGGGCACCATGGATGCCGCTGGAGCGATGATGCCGGGGCCGGAGCTTGACAAGCTGCGTGCGCTGGCATTGAGTTCTCTCAGTTACCGCGCCACGGCGCTTTCCAGCAAACAGGCCGCTGCCCAGGCCGCATACAAAAAGCAGGTGATAGCTACCCTGCATCCTAAAGAATTGTTGGCCATCATTCTCGAAAGGCCTCAGGTCATCCTTGCCTCCACTCATGGTCACAACACCGGACTGACGGCACGCTACAGCCTGCAGCCGGTTATGAACCTGTATTTTATGCGAGATCAGGTTATCACCACGGCCAAGGGGCTGGTGATCGGGCATTTCAATGCCCGGCAGCGCGAGGAGGAGACGAAGATCGTCCGTTTTGCCTATCAGAAGCTGGGCATCTTCCCCGTCTATGAACTCAAGGGACGGGCCCGCATGGAAGGCGGCGACTTCATTCCCGCGGGAGATACCGCCCTGATCGGTCAGGGCCTCAGGACTAATGCCGAGGCCGTCAGACAATTGCTCGATAATCGTGTATTCGGCACACCCCGAGTGGCCGTGGTCAAGGACGGATGGAGAAATCAGGACCAGATGCACCTTGATACTTACTTCAATATTATCGACCGCAACCTGGCCGTGATCGTCGAGGAGCGCATCGATCAACGCGATGCCAAAGGGCGTATCATCAAAGCTGCGGACCCGGCCAAGCGGTCTTTGGTCGATCTGTATGAACTGAAAGATGGCAGGTACATGAAAACTTCGGGCAACGTGCCATTCCAGCAATTCCTGGAAAAGGATCTGGGTATGACGCTGATTCCGGTCAGCAACGCAGACCAGCTCAAATATGGAATAAACTTCCTCACGCTAAGGGCAAGGAAAATTATCGCCATCGACGGTGTGAGCAATGACTACAAAGAACGATTGAAAGCATCGGGAGTAGATGTTACGTGGGTAAACTTCTCTAACCTGACCGGTGGTTACGGAGCGGCTCATTGCACAACTCAGGTGATCCATAGGAAGTAGTGGCGAACACTTACTACGTATGCGGTAGTGTTGAGAGAGGGAAGAAAAGATAATGAACATGTGATTCACATATTATCTCCCATATTCAGGGCAGTACTCGGTCCATACAGACTCGCGTTTTGCCGATGTAACCTTCAGAGGTTGGATCACGATTTTGCCGGCCAGAATCGCCCGTATAGCTTCTTGAAGTCAACAAGACGGATGCGATCTTGATCTCCGAACTCTGCCACAGGAAAAGAACTACTGCCAGGACTATTCCCGAAGAAACAGAGTAAATAGCGTTGTTGTATGACTCCGGGATAAAACGCTCCATAAAGCGGCGGAAGGATTGCCTGATCATGAGGCTGTGCTGAGCAAAGAACAAGAAGGAGATTCCCGCATCGAACAAGAGAATTTGATGCTCTTTCAGTCCAAGGTCAACGAGGTTCATACACGGACACATTGCAGCCATTTTTTCCATTCGCTGCTTCAGATTATTTCTTTCACCGTCCGAAATGCTGCTGAAGAATTCCTTCATTTTAGTTCCGAACATCTTTTCCATATCCTTTCTCCCTCAGTACTTTTTTCTCTTTAGACGATGACGGCATCCAAAAGGATACATGCAGATCTCATTAGACTTTCTTATCAACGGATTTGAATTCTGATTGCCGCCGATGATCTTTTCAATGATAGCCCTTATCGAACATTGCATCGCTTTGTCGCACATTTCGTCAGGTATCATTTTTCATGATCCTTCCTTGAGCCCTGCAACTCTTACACTTAAAACAAGGTCTGCCGCATGATCAGCCAGTTCCTCGATGGAAAGATTAACGGATTCAGCGAGTCCCGCCACCATCGGATCGGTGGTCAGGCAGTCCACAGGAAAAGGCGCCTCGCTCTGAACCGTAATGCTTTCGAAACCGGCCTCCCGCATTTCTTGCAGGTAATCCTCCCGGAGCGAAGCTCCCGCTACGCATCCGATATAAGCGGCGATGGAATTTTTGATCGCGTCCGGCAAGGGCTTCTTAAGGACGATATCGGAGACCATGAGTCTCCCGCCCGGTTTCAAAACACGGAACGCCTCCCGGAAGACCCTGCTCTTATTGGGGGACAGATTGATAACGCAGTTGGAAATGATTACATCGATGCTCCCGTCTGCGACGGGCAAGTGCTCAATGTCCCCAAGCCGGAACTCGACATTGTCAATGCTGATCTTCCTGGCGTTCTCCGTCGCTTTTTCAATCATTTCCGGCGTCATGTCCACACCGATGACCTTCCCTTCCCGACCTACCTGGCGGGCAGCCAAGAAGCAATCGAAGCCTGCCCCGCTGCCCAGATCGAGAACCGTTTCACCTGCCTTGAGCGATGCAAGGGCAATGGGATTTCCACAGCCAAGACCAAGGTTAGCCCCCTCGGGTACGGAGCTGAGATCTTGCTCCGAATAGCCGATGCGTCGGCCAATCTGCACGAGTGAACTATCATCGCCGCAACATGACGCCGCCGAGCAGCAGGAGCCGGATGTCGCGGCAATGCTTCCATATTTTTCACGAACTACTTCCTTGATATCTTTTCCATTCATTTTTTTACCTCCTGTCAATTATCTTAACTGTTTCCGCTCATCTTCATGATGGGTTCCAGGAATCCCCTTACTTGATCCGCCAGGGCGTCGGCTCGGAAGAGGGTAAGGCAGCATATCCGGCCGTCTTTTTCCCAGCTTACCAGTGCAAGTTTATCCCCAGGCGCCAACCCGATTCGCTCCCGAACATCCTTAGGCAAAACCATCTGTCCTTTTTCGTCAACGGATATGAGTGACTCGATGCGGCAGCAATTAGCATTTCCCGATGCAGGACATCAGGTTTCTTCCTTCAATTTTGAAACAACCGCCAAGATGAGTCCGTCAGACGGTTACGTTAGGAAAACATAATCGAAAGGAGTTGCTATGTTGGAATGGTGCAGTAATGTTACATGGCCCCTCTGGAGATGGCGGCTGGTACCGCTATTCTGTATAGTTCTCTGCAAGACGATGTGCATTCTTAAATCAAGGACCTCCGGTCGGCGTTTTTGCTGCTGGGGCGGTATCAATTCATCGGATCTTGAGGAGATGAGGAAGGAAATCGCGGAACCGGAAAGAATCCCATAGGCCAGACTAAGTAAAATCGAAAATTTAATCATTTATATCTCTCAAGATCGAATTCATCATTGCCGCTAAAAACCTTTCTGAGAAGGACTTGTTGGCCCAATATCATTTTTTAAATTGCTGTAAAGTAATATGAACAATTTTCACAAGTCGATTGAATGTCCTGTTCAACTATTGTCAATGACGTTGATGACGGAAAATTTATATGGATTGAAGATGTTGATTTTGAGATAATATTTCCCTGGACGACGATACTATGCCTTGTCAAGTTTGTGCTTTTTGATGATCTGTTCGCGGGAAACATCCGGTGTCTTTCTCATCAGTTCCTTAATCTCTTCATCATCGCCCAGCCAGTGGCGGAGGTTTCCTAATACAGTGGCGGCGTAGGGGCTCCTACTGCCGTCGGCAAGCTGGTAATTGACCCACAGACCGTCCTTCTTGAAAGTTACCAGCCCGGCGTCTTCAAGAACCTTCAGATGTTTGGAAACGGTAGGCTGGGCAATGCTCAAAAGGGCCTGGATTTCACAGACGCACAAGATGCGGGTTTGCAGAATCTTCAACAACTTCACCCGGTTTGGGTCGGAAACGGCCTTCATGACGTTGATAAAATCCTTCATTTAAAAATCCCATATATTCTTTTTAAGTAATTTAAAATGATGTGCAAAATTTGTCAAGGGGTTTTAAAGCCCTTTTAATCTCGGGGGATTAATCAAAACCGTCCGGATATGGTTCTGGGCGACCGCTTCTGTAACGCTACCAAGCAGAGTTTCTCTTATATTACTTTTTCCATGGGAGGCCATGGCAATCATGGTAACATCTTCCGACACCACAATTCTATTAATTTCCACGGATGGAGATGTCAAGGGCTATTCACTTTCACGAAGGAAACTCTTCAAGATGCTTTAGATACCGTTAACTGTCGTGATATAATCTTGAACCGCAATTATTCACAAAGAGCCAGCTACCGCCTGCAGCCACTTCTTAATCTCCACTTTCTGAGGTGTCGTTCCTACCGAGACGACCTTGCCGTTGATGATCAAGGCCGGTGCTCCCATTACCCCGTAGCGGGCGATTTCCCGCAGATTGTCCACATGGATCAGCTCCCCGGGAAGTGCCAACTCAGCAAGTGCTTCCCTAACGTCCTTTTCCAACTGAGTGCAGCGGGCGCATCCCGGACCCAGCACCATGATCTGCAATCCTGACTGCGGGGATTCTTCAACTTCCTCGCCGAGAAAGCGGCGAAATTCTCTTACCAGGGCCAAACCATAGGCTTCTTCGACGCGACGGGGAATATAATTATGTTGCGCCGCACGGGACAAGATCTCTTCCCGGATCTCAAGATCATTCTTGTCGGCAAACGAGGTCGCCATGTCTTCCATGATCTTCTGAAGGCCAACCACACCGATCAACTTCCCATCGATGCGGATCTGGATAATATCCGGCATGAATCGCTCTCCTACATGATAAAGTTACCGAAGAACCAGCCCACCAGTGTCCCGAGAATGATTATGGAGACGACATACACCATCGCCTTTTTAACGCCGAAGACGCGGCCGATGGCGATCCAGTTTGGCAGGCTCAACCCCGGACCGGTTAGCAGCAGCGTCAGGGCAGGTCCCTTGCCCATTCCCAGCTTCATAAGCGTATCCACGAAAGGCGCCTCCGTCATGGTGGCGAAGTAACTGATGGCCCCGATCATCGTTGCCAGAAAAGAGGCGATCAAACCGTTGCCACCCAACCAGCTTCTAATCCACTCCTCCGGCAGCAATTTGCCGATTATCCCCACCAGGAATACACCTAAAAGGAGAAGAGGAAATATGATCTTGATGAACCACCATGATTCCCGCAGCCAGCTTGATATTTCATCCCTGCTTAAAGCCTTGTAGGCGTAAACAGCCAGCACCAATGTGGTCGTTCCCCAGATGGCAATCTTCTGCCAATATGGTCCCTTCTGGCCGATGTAGTTAGGCAGGAGCAAGGATAGGAGAATGATGATCATCAAGATCAAGTGCGGCCGTTTGACGATTCCTTCCGTATCCATGTCTGCCTGGTAGCCTTTGAATGTCTCCCTCTCCTCTTTGCCGAAAAAGAAGGTCATTATGCCGCCGACGATAAAGGCCATCAATAGAGCTGCGATGACACGATTGATAACCATTTCGTAGCCTAAAATATTTCCCGTATAGATCAGAGACAGGATATTGGCGGAAGGTGCCACCCAGAGGATAATGAAGGCTACGCCTACAGCTGCGCCGCTGTAATATAGACCGCTGGATACGGGAATGACCGTGCATGAACAGGCGGCAACAAAGAAACTTGCCAGCCCGGCCAGCGAAAATGACCTGAATTTGTTGGCCTTTTCTCCCAGGACAGAAAGGATGGCTTGCTGATTGATGAACGCCACCATAGCGCCGGCCAGCAGAAACGCCGGCACCAAGCAGGTCAGGACATGGGTGGCCACATAATCCTTAATGGCCAGTAATCCCGCTATTATTAATGATTCAATCATGATGGGTTTCTCCTTTGGATTGAATTATCTTTTTTTTAATACTCATTCTCCTTTGAAGCTTTTATTTATCAATATGGTGAAGCACGCCATATTATATATTGTCACTTGGCAATATATAGATTTATCCAATCTTGTCAAGAAATAAATATTTTCATGCATGTTATTTGAAAACCAACTGGCATGTCGTCATTGGAAGATATACGATTAAGACGATATACTATACCGACAAATAAAATTACATAAGATCTTCCGAAGCAGCAAGATCTGCTGAGAGAGGCAACAACGGACACGATTTGCACCTTGCCTCTCTCAAGGTTAAGGGTGTAGTTGAACAGACTTCGCCCTTTCTTTTTTGAATGACCACGAACCATCCTTTTCAACCTGGAACTTATGAGCACCAATGGAGAGATTATTGCCACCATCCAGGGAACCTGGCAGGGCAGGAAACACAGTTGATCGATTGATAACTATTCCAACACTTGTGAATCATTTGCGAAATCAATGACAAAGAAATTATGACGTAGGGTATTTTGTTATAATAAAGACTAATAGTCCGGCGGGTAATTTTTGGTGAACTTGTCCAATGTAAAAAATCCGATATTCTTCCGAAGTTCCAAGCCTTTCGGTTAGATAAGAAATTGATCGATATTAATTTCGAATTGCAAGGTTGACGGCATCGAAAAAGTCCGGATGCTTCGAAAGCGCTTCATCCCTCGTCACTGCGACGTACGTCCAAGTACGCCTCATTCCTCAAGATTCGCGCGCCTCGCCTGCGGATCTTTTTACGATGCCGTCCCAAATGGGACATTTTTTGCGCTTTTTACGATTTCGTCAATTTTAATTCTTAGTATTATTACTTTGTGTCTTTGCCGGTCCTTCCGAATCCGTCCTGAGACCCAGGCAGATCACGCACCATACCGCAAGGACGATGTGGAGCAGAATTCCGGGCCAGAGGCCGATTCCGTCCAGTCCCAACCCCAGGCGCGCGTAGCCGAGGATAAGGATGAAGACCCCGTTGTAAATCAGTATCGCGACGACCAGCCCCCGCACTGCGGCGGACCGGACGTAGTTGCGGGCCAGCCAATAGACGGTGCCCAAGGCAATCAAGGACACCCCCACTCCCCGGGTGACGCATATTGCCATGGGCGTCTCCGGAGCTTTTCCCAACAGCGTGTATATAGATAGTGTAGGGATCAATATCAAGGCCACCCCGACCGCACCTTCAACGGCGGCTGATACAATAAGAAGCCTTCTCATGTCTTTGATATAATTATGTTTATTCTGTTATTACGGCAAAATCGCCGTTTATGTATAGAAAGTATCGGTAATGCTGTCAATATCGAATCCTCGCCTTGTTGATTTCATTAACCCCCATGCCCGTTACGGGCACAACGAAAGATGAAAATATCCGGCCACTTGTGGACATTTTCATATAAAGAATATTTTACTTTACCACAATTTTTTAACTCGTCACCGACAATCCGTTAAGGACTTCATCCGTGAACATATCCTTAGCTTTCCGATCATGATCTGCATCTTGACCAACATCCTTAAAGACGCGATCCAGGTGGAACTGAAACAGTTCTTTCAAGCCCTGGCTTTGACGCTCACCAAGAATGACCCACCAATACTCAAGAGGAATGACCCACCAATAAGCAGTTAATCGCTCGGCCTATGATCCATCCGGGTATTTGAATGAGCCATAGGTTCATTCATTTTTCCGCCAATTCACCCTTGACATGCAGATTCCCCATGTCTTATAGTCCGACCATCGAAAAGCAATGCCTTATCAATATAAAATAGTCGAATCGGATGATGATCGGCAGCACTTCCTGCATCGTCTGGGCGAAATTATTCTCGCTACCGGCACGACCTGTTTTGCCTGGTCTTTGATTCCCAATCACTTTCATTTGCTTTGCCGCACCGGCAAAGTCCCGATCTCAGCGGTCATGAGGCGGCTCCTGACCGGCTATGCGGTCTGGTTTAACCGCCAAAAGAACAGATGAAGAAAAGCCATGCCCGGCGCGCCGCAGAAATGGACTTGGATAAGATTGCACAAAACGTATCCCGGATTATGGGATTGGAGCCGAAAGAAATCCAGATTGCCGGTAAACAACGTACTATCGTCAATGCCCGAAGTCTTTTCTGTTACTGGGCGGTTCAGGATCTGGATGTTTCCATGTCCAGCCTGGCGGTCAGATTCGGCATATCCATCCCCGCCATCAGCAAATCGGTTGTCCGCGGGCGTGGACTTGTTGAACAGGAAGGGTTCAGTCTGATAGAAAGTTAAAAAAGTTAACAGCATCCCCATACCCAGGAAAGGAGCAAAAATGGAGATAACAAGAAGAGATTTGTTGAAAAACTCGGCTGTAACAGTGGGCGGGTTGGCCCTGGGAAGCGCGTTGAGCATCTGTTCGACAAGTTCCGCGCAGTCTTCCGGGGATCCCGCGCAGATGAATTCCCTGCTGGCAAATTTGCCACCCTACACCCCCGGCTCGGAAACACTGGGCGCCAATGAAATGAGGATTTCATTTATGGGCACCACCTGCATTCCGATGATCAGTCAGGCGGCCGTCAGTGTTTTAGTCGAGCTGGGCAACGGCGATTGCTTTGTTTTTGACATGGGCACGGGATCCATTGTTAAATACTGGGCGATGGGCATCAATCTGGACAAGATTTACAGAATCTTTCTGACTCACCTGCATGCCGACCATATGGGCGACTTGCCGTTTGTCTATGGTTTTGGCCCCTCCTTTGGACGATATTGGCCTCTGTATATCTGGGGGCCGTCTGATTCCAATTTTAAATATACGAATCCTATGGGAAATGTGCGCGGCCCCTTTGCTGACGGCACAAAAGCATACTGTGGCCACCTGACGGAAATGATGCGCTGGCACAATGAAAGCCAGGCCTTCCTTTTCACCAGCTTTGCGGATTATGTGATCCCCCCTTACGACCCCAATCCCGCCTTGAAACGGATTGATGCCTACGATCTGGTGCCCATCGAGCTTCCCTGGAAAAACACCGGAAAAGACGCCAGAGGAAACCCGAACAACGATAATATCGCCTATAACCAAAAAGGAGTAAAAATAACGCATTTTCCTGCCGTCCATTGCCGGGCTGCGTCTTTGAGCTATAAACTGGAGTGGACAACTCCGTCCGGGAAAGTTTTGTCCATGATTTATTCCGGAGATACACTGCCCAATCATTACATGATTGACAATGCCAGATCCGGAGTTGATGTTTTAATCCACGAAATCGTCATGTCCGCATCCAACTGGATTGGGAAAATGGGCAATGACCCGGCTACCCATCCCCGCGCAGTGCAGCAAGCGCAAAATGTTCAGGACAGCTCTCACACGACGCACAAAGCCTACGGCTATATTCTGAACCAGCTCAGCAAGCAGGGAAAAGCGCCGCGGCTGGCGGTGGGCACGCATTTTCAGGCGACGGACGACACCATCAAACTGGCTTTGGAAGACATCCGCAAATGGTATCCGAACGGAGATGTCACCATCGCCGCGGATACGATGGTTCTGAATGTGACCCCGGGCGGCGTCACCAAACGGCGGGCGGTTGTTTCCAACCATGCTTGGCCGATAATCAACACCCGAATACCTTATTCAAAGCCCCAGCCGCCCAAATATTGGCAAATTGATCCAAACACCCGCAGGCCAAACGGCAATCCAGTCGCACAGCTTGATGCGGATCAATACAGGCAGGTTATTGACAAAAGTCTTTACAATGCAATTTGAGGACTTGTATTTGCTATCATTTTGTGCTGGAGGTCGGAATCGAACTGACACGAAGTTTCCCTCGGAGGATTTGGGGTCATCTGCTTGTCCCGAAGATACGCCTGACAAGCGGATACCGGATGTCAATTGAGCTCTCGGGGCAGATCTCCTGGCAGCAATAGCATCGAATGCACGTCTTATAATTGTGCGTGGGCGGTTTCTGTCGATCGCCCGCAACCCAGTCGATCGATTTGGGCTCAGTGGGACAAATCGTCACGCACACGCCGCATCCCCCACACTTTTCCGCATTGATTACGGGACGGGGAACAAAGTGATTACTCAAGAGGCGCATAATGCCTCTATCCCGGTAGGGGGCGAGGGGGGTGCGCATAATGTCGAAGTCCGGAAGACGGAAACTATCGAGATCGTCGCCCACCAATTCAATCTCTTTGTCCAGATAAGTTCCGGAACCACTTTTGTGGCCCATCGTTATCGTTGGTACATGCCTGGGGTCCACGTCGATGATTCGGCACACGGTCGCATCCAGGGCAATCGGGTCGCTTGAAAAAAGGAGGATGTTCATTTTACGTGGTGTCCCGCCGCGCGGCCCGTTGCCCTCCATCGCCCATACCCCGTCCATTACATAGAGTGCAGGATTTACGAAATTATTCAGGTCGACAAGCATCTGTGCAAACTGTACGGCGTTGGGGAGCTTTATGTGGTACTCGCTTTTGCGCACACCGGGAATACAACCGAATTGATTCTTCACGCACCCGGTGAACTTCTCGAAGCCATGTGTTTTCAGTTTCGGGAGACTCACGACGACATCATTGTCCAAAACGGCCTTTGCTACGATGAATTTTTTGTTCTGTACACCCTTCTCAAAAAATACCTCCACGGGTGTTTTGAAATCCGCCTCAGGAATGACGAGATCTTCCGCCTCGGCACGTATACCGCATTTTCTTGCGGCGGCGGAGGTGCTTCCAATGGCTGGGGAATCGCCGTAGCTCACCACCGCACCGGTTTCCTTAATGATTTCGGCAACAGCCCTGAACACGGCAGGGTGGGTGGTCACACACTTTTCCGGTGCTTCGCCAACGAGCAGGTTGGGCTTCAGGAGGAGGCGCTGTCCCTTCTTGACAAATATTTCCGCACCGCCGATGAGATTGAGGCCGTGCCTAATAGCGCTTCTGACCTTTCCATATTCATAGCTTTCACATCGGATCAGTGCCACTTTCGACATCACCATCCTCCTCCTCAACCTTTACTGCATAACATCACTGGCATGTCTACTTCCGATATCGCTTTGGATTTTCGACTATGGTCGTAGGCTTCACGAAAAATATGATTTTTTAAAACTTCCCTTGTCTCCGCGGCATCAGGGCAAATGTCTTGGCGATGATTTGTCATGGCCCATTACCCGTCACTACCAGTCCTTCACCATAACCCCCAGGCCGATTCGGTTAGTAAAGTGGTTGTAGTCTATTAGACTCTCTCCATATCCGATAAAATACTGGATGTACCCATTGAGGTACTCGATCAAAGGGAAGATCACTTCGCACTGCAAGGCGCTGCGATTCTCATCGAAACGGAGATTGTTCCTGAACATGAGTCCGAGGGAGTAATCCTTCCAGACAGTTCCGGCCCAGATCTCCCCATAGCCGAGATAGGAGGTGATATCGGGATTGTCGTCCTGGCTTTCTCTCTCGGGGATACGTACCCAGGTCTTGAGGATGAGGTTGAAAGCGTCCCGCTCGAAACCAAAATTGGCCGTGAACCGATTCCAGCTTCGTGAAAGCGGTTCACCACGCCCATTGGATTGGTGGTTGATGCCAATCTGAACAAAACGACTTTTCAGCCCCCAGAGGTCTATATTTGTCGGGTAGGTAAGGAGGAGTTCCGGCTCGTAATTTGTCTCTCGAAAGGGGGAGGAGTGCTCGGTGTTGTAAACCTGCCAAAAGGAGACCTGGGTGTATGCAGCCCACAGGTCCATTTTTGTTCCGAAGATATCTTCCCAGAGCTTCATCTTCAGGCTGATTTGGAACTTGGCTTCGGCGTTCTGGAGCTCCGTTCCCGGTTTGGCTTTTTCATAAGTCTCCTTCTCTTGAGAGAAATTGTACGTGTAGGGGAGGATGTAGTTCTGCCGGTGTGGCATGATGGCGAACCTGCGCCGGCGACTCTCGTTGTCGAGCTGCCACATCCGGGAGAGGACGGAACTCCCGGACGTCACAACGGGTGCTTGTGACGCGGGGGGAGTCGCAAGCGCTGAAACAGGCGCGTCCGGTTGTTTTGTCTTACGGCCCGTGACCTCGTCGTAACAACGCAGCCGCAAGGCATCGTCGTTGATTTCCACGCACGATTCGTAGCTCTTGGCGGCCGCGACCGGCTCCGGACCGCCCAGCATTCCCATGATACCGGCGAGCAGGCAGCCCACGAAAAACAAGCATCGGTTCATGCCACTTCCCTCTTCATATGAATTGCCATGTTTGTCCAACACCCACGAACGATGAAAATGTTCAGGGGAGATCGCGCGGATGTATTTTCATACTAAAAAATTCGGCCCCCGAAAAAATGACCGGCGGCCGGTATCCGTTGCCCTTGCATTGAACCATAGGAGGATCGGCGTATAGGTTGTCCCGGCAGCGGCGCCCGGGGCGGCCGGGTGATGGGCCCGGGAACTTGACTACCCCGCCCGGCGCCAAGCGGACAGGGCCTCCAGGAGGGTCTTCTTCTTGATCGGTTTGGTGAGATGGGCGTCGCAGCCGGCGGCGATGCTCTTCTGCTCGTCCTCTTTCAGGGCGAAGGCCGTCAGGGCGATGATGGGCGTGGCGGGTTTACCCTCCCGGGCCTCCCACTGCCGGATGGTCCGGGTGGCGGTGTAGCCGTCCATTACCGGCATGTTCATGTCCATGAGGACCAGGTCGTATTCCCCCTGTTGGAATTTTTCCACGGCGATCTCGCCGTTTTCCGCCATCTCCAGGCAGTGGGGGCTCTGCTTGAGATAGGTCTTGATCAAGAGGCGGTTGTCCTCCGAATCCTCGGCCAGGAGGATCCGCAGGGAAGGGGCCTCCTCTTCGCCCGCGCCGGTGCCGGCAACAGCGGCGGCGGAGGGGACAACCGCACCGGCAACGGCGCCGGTGCCCGGTACTCCGGCGGGTCTGGTCGCCGCCCCGGGGGGCGATCCCATGTCCGCCTCCGGTGCTATGTCCAGCAGGGCGGTGAAATAAAAGCTGCTGCCCCGTCCCGGTTCCGATTCCACCCAGATCCTTCCGCCCATGAGGTTCACCAGGCGCCGGGAGATGCTCAGACCCAGGCCGGTGCCGCCGTAGCGCCGTGTCACGGAGGAATCGGCTTGGGTGAAGTTGTCGAAGATGGCGCCGATCTTGTCGCTGGGGATGCCGATGCCCGTGTCCATGACGGCAAACCGGAAGCAAACGCGCCCCGGTTCCACATCAGGCGCGGCCTTGCCTAAGCGCGCCACCTCGACGGTGACGCCGCCGGTTTCGGTGAACTTCACGGCGTTGCCGATGAGATTCACCAGGATCTGCCGCAGGCGCACTGGATCGCCGCGCAAGGAAAGGGGAATGTCGCCTTCCAGGCGGTGTTTCAGCTCCAGGCCCTTTTCCTGGGCCCGGAAGGCCAGGACCGCTTCCGTGGTTTCGATCAGTTCGTCCAGCCGGAAGGGGATGCTTTCCAGCTCCAGTTGCCCCGCCTCGACCTTGGAAAGGTCCAGGATGTCGTTGATCACCGTCAGGAGATTTTCGCCGGCGGAGCGGAAGATCTTGACATACCGCCTTTGCTCCTTGGTCAGGGGGGTGTCCGCCAGGATATCGGCCATGCCGATGATGGCATTCATCGGGGTACGGATCTCGTGGCTCATGCTGGCCAGGAAATCGCTTTTCGCTCGGTTGGCCGCCTCGGCTTCCTTCATGGTGCGCTGCAATTCCGTCAGCGATTGCTGCAGCCGTTCCTCCACCAGCTTTTTCTCTTCCAGACTTTCCAGGTAGGAATTGAACCAGGAGATGAGCTGGCCGATTTCGTCCCGGGTCTTTACCTTCAGGCGCGTTTGGAGGTTGACCGCCCCTTCCCGGAGCTGCCGAAAGAGATCGGTCAGCTCCTGGATCGGACGGACAAGGGTGCGGGAGATAATCAGGGCCGCCAGGATGGCGAGCAGCAGGCAGATCACCAAAATTATCAATGAGTTGTTACGGATATTGATGATCTTGTCCTCGATGGCGCGCACGGGGACGAAACTCAACAGCAGCCAGTTCCGGTCGCCGGAGCTGTCATGGATCACGTAGAAGGGTTTCCCCTGAACCCGGGTGGTGAACACGCCCCGCTCCGCCTTGGTCATGGCGAGAATGTCCGCGTTGGCCTTCGTTCCCAGCATCTTGCGGTCGGGATGATAGACGATCTCCCCCTCATGGTCCACGATGAGGTAATATTGCCCGGTATGACCGGCATAGTTGAATAAATTGTAGAACACGCTTAAATCGTAACTCATCAGGAGGAGGCCCAGGTATTTTTCCTTCATGCCGGCGATGTCATAGGACTTCATGACCTTGGCCGCAGTGATCACCTTGCCGTACCGGGAGTTCAGGTTTACATTGTTCTCGATACCGAACCAGACCACCGGCGAGGCCGAAGCTTGAGCGGCCTGCTGGAGGCGCCGGACCTGGGCGTCGTTGATCTCCTCGACGTTGAGCGTTTCTCCCACATGGTAGTGGTCCCCGGACACCGAAAAGATATCGATGGAGACAAGCCCGGAGATGTTGCTGTAATTGCTGAGGATATAGCCTATCCGGGCGTGGGTGGACAGGCGGTCGTACTCATTGTCGATCTTGACGGACAAGACGTTCTTGATTTCATCCAGTCCGGCGATGTTGTTGATGAGGCTCTCTTCCTGTTTGACGAGGAGATTTATGTTGTGCTTCTGCAGGGCCATGAAATCGAGGGTGAAGGCCTTGACCTCCTCGCTGAGGGCGGTTTTGGAAAGCTGGTAGGTGGTATAGCTGAGGAAGATGACCGGCGCCACGACCACCAGCAGGAGGAAGACGATGAGTTTGTAGGTAATGCTCAGATCGGAGAATTTTTGCCACATGTACTGTTAAGTCCGGTCCGGATAGATTGGCGCGGCCGTCATGACGACCGCGGATGATTTTCAGTTTCCGTTTCCCGCCGTTGTCCCGTGCCGTCGCTTCCTGAACACGAGCCGTGATCCGTGGCGCCGATCCGCTGGGTTTGGGTCGTGTCGTGACCGCCGCTTCCCGATCATGACCTGAGAACAGGAGGCATGAAGATCGAGCCGTCCCGGCGAGCAGCGGCGGGTTCGGGACGGCCGGACGACACGCTTGCCGCCGACGGCGACGTCCCGGATCGGACCGCTACAAATGCACGGGGAGAACATCCACCATGGTGACGGGGGCGGGTTTCTTCCCCGCCAGCATCTCCACCGCCGTCCGGACGCCCAGGTATCCCTGCCGATCCGCCTGCTGGTCGATGGTGATCTGCAGGGTTCCCTGGCGGACGGCCGCCCTGGCTTCCTCCAAGGCGTCGAAGGCGGCGACGAGGACGCCGGTTTTCTTTTGCTGCTGGAGGTAATGGATGGTGCCCAGGGCCATCATGTCGTTGGCGCAGAAGATCATCCCGATGTCCGGATGTTTCTTGAAAATCCGGGCCGTAACGGCAAAGGCCTCGTCGATCTTCCAGTTGGCCGATTCCGACGCCGCGAGGCGGATATGGCGATTTTCCCGGAAGGCCCTCACGGCGCCAGCCTTCCGCTGTTCCGCGTTCTTCGCGCTCCTGATGCCCTCGAGGATCGCCGCTTTGGTGGGTTTTTTCACCTGATCGCTGATGAACTTGGCGGCGAGATAGGCCCCTTTCTCGTTATCCACGCTGATGAAGGGCACGTCAACGAGCCCCATCTTCGCGGCCGGCTCCGGGTCGATCTGATTGTCGATGTTGACGATGACGATCTTCGCGTCCTGGGCCTTCTTGAGGATGGGGATGATCTCCGTGGAACTCGCCGGGGCGATGACGATAGCGTCCACCCGGTTGCGGATCAGTTCGTCGATGATGGCGATCTGCTGTTCGATCGACGTCTCCTTGGCTCCGGTCTTGACAATCAGTTCGATATTCAGTTCCTCTTCCGCCTTCCGGGCCCCCTTCTCCATCGCCACGAAAAAGGGGTTGGTCAGGGTCTTCATAACCAGGGCGATCCGCTTTTTTGCCGGGGCGGCCTTTTTCTCCCCCTGGTCCGTCGTGTCTTTGGAACCGGAGCCGCATCCGAAAATCAAAAAAATTGCCAGGAGGGCGGCGGTTGCGGCGGTGAAGAATCTGCTCATATCTTTCCTCCCTATTCTCGCCATTATTGACGACATCGTAAAAAGTCCATATGCGGCGTTGCGCTTCATCCTTCGTCACTGCGACGTACGCACAAGTACGCCTCATTCCTCAGGATTCGCGCGCCTTGCCTCTGGAGCTTTTTACTTCGCCGTCTCCATCATGACTTTTTACGAATTCATCATTATTTCCTGATCGGATAAATTTTCCAACTATGATGATATTTTACGGTGAGCGGGGCGGTTGTGTCAAGGAGAATCGCCAGGAATCGCCGGGATTGTCAATAGCCAATGGAACTGTCCGGTTTTGTACCAAATGATTTGTCCGCATTATCTTGACAGATACGGTATTACTAAGTAATATAAGCGCCGGCAAGAAACACAGACGGCAACCGGAGCGACGAAACGGATTCAGCCTGGCAACTCGCGAACAGCATCGATGAGCCCGTAAAAAGCGGGCTTGGTGCTTTTAGTCCTCTGCTTCTCATTCCTCAGGATTCACGTGCCTTGCTTGCGGAGTTTATTTACCAGGCCGTCCCAAATGGGACATTTTTTGGTTTTTTACGATGTTATCAATGTTCAACGGGGAGACTTTTTGGAGATTCGTCATTGGGATCATAGGGAAGGCGATGGGCCACTTCTTTACAAACGTCATGAATGGTTCCGGTTTCAGACAAGGTCTTGCGAGGGCGACGAGGAAAAGATGAGTGCCTTTTTGACCGATCTGCCCCGGTATCCCTTTCTCCAGTATGCCCTCCTCACGGGGCTGCTGGTAAGCGTCGCCTGCGGGATCATCGGGAGTTATGTGGTTACCAAGCGGATCACCTATCTCGCCGGCAGCATCGCCCATACTGTCCTGGGCGGGCTCGGGGCCGCCCGGTACTTTCAGACTGCTTATGGCTGGGAGTGGCTCCATCCCCTTTACGGGGCCGTTTTCGCGGCGCTGCTGGCCGCGGTGATCATCGGTCTGGTGAGCATGGGGGCCCGCCAGCGGGAAGATACGGTCATCGGGGCCCTCTGGGCCATCGGCATGGCCGTGGGGATCCTCTTCATCTCCCGGACCCCCGGCTACAACGAAGATCTGATGGGTTATCTCTTCGGGAACATCCTGATGGTCTCCCCTGGAGAGCTCTGGATGATCGCCGGCCTCGACATTGTGGTCGTGGCGGCCGGGACGCTATTCTACAACCACTTCCTGGCCCTGTGCTTCGATGAGGAATTCGCCCGCCTCCGGGGCGTCCGGGTGGAGATCTACTATCTTGGGCTTCTCTGCCTCACCGCCCTGACCGTGGTCCTCCTGGTCTCCGTGGTAGGCATCGTCATGGTCATCGCCCTCCTCACCCTGCCCGCGGCGGTGGCCGGGGAACTGACGAAACGTTTGTGGCACATGATGGCCCTGGCCACCGTTTTGACCGTCCTATTCACCACCGCCGGTCTGGCGTTCAGCTACGGGCCTGATCTGCCCGCCGGGGCCGTGACCGTTGTTTTTGCCGGTCTCGCCTACCTGCTGGCGGCTTCAGGGTTGCAAATCATCCGGCGCCATGGCAGGGCGAAACAGCCGTAACCCCCGCCTTCCAGACGTCCTCCATAAATATATGAATCCATTCGGGATCAGGGCGTTGCTTTCTTGATGACGTTGGGAGTTCCCTTCACCCCCAGGTAAAACACCACGAGGCGTACCTTCTCCTTGCCGGTGTTGCGGCCGTTGTGGAAGGTGTCAACCACCTCGATGATCGCATCCCCGGTCTTGAAGGGTAGCTTCCGGCCGCCCTCCAACTCCACCGCCAGCTCGCCGGCCAAGACATAGGCATAAACCGGGATCGGATGCTTGTGCCAGCCCGTTTCGGCGCCGGGGGCGATATCGACGCTCATGGCCGTGACTTCGGCCTGGCCGGCGGCCGGATAGACGATCTGCCGCCCATTGCCGGTCACGCTGGTTTGGGTGAGTACCCGGGACGTTACGCCGGTGTCGTATGCCGCCTCCGTCGCCGGCCGGCCCTCGAACACCAGCCTGTCCCCGACAAAATAACGGCCGGTTCCCTGATGTTCCCAGAAGGTTTCCCGGCCGTTGCTGTACCTGGCCCCCGAAGCCGATACCGCCGCCGGCAGGGTGACGATCCGGCCGTCGGGCAGTTGGAGGGCGACGTTTTTCGCCTTCAGGTCGAAGCAGGCCGCGAGCTTTTCTCCCCCCGCCGCGGCATAGGCGGTGGGCGCCTGCTGGGTTCCCGGACCGCCGCAGGTCAGACCGGCGGCTTGAACCGGCAGCAATACCAGCAATACTATAAGGGCCGACAATTTCCTGTACATTTTCAAGATTCCTCCTTCGTCTATGGAATATGCCTTTTGGGTTTCTTCACAGCGCTTCCCGGATGATGCCGCCGCCCGCGACGAGATCGCCGTCGTAGATCACCACGGATTGGCCCGGGGTGACGGCCTCCTGCGGGGCATCGAAACGGACGGTGAGGCCGTCCTTTTCCCAGGCGACGGTGCAAGGTGCCGCCCGGTGGGCGTAACGGATCTTCGCCGCCGCCCGGACCGGCGGCGCGTCCATGAGGATATTGAGGGAATCGGCTCTGAGACCCGCCGCCCGGACTTCCTCCTTTTCCCCGACGATCAGACGGTTGCCCGGAACATCCAGGGCCAGGACGTACAGGGGGACCCGATGGCTGATCCCCAGGCCGCCCCGCTGTCCCACGGTGTAGAAGGGGAGGCCTCGGTGACGGCCCAGGATCTTTCCCTGGCGGGTGACGATGTCGCCGGCCCAGTATTCTTCTCGGCCGTATCGCCGCAGCAGAGAAGCAAGGTCGCCGTCGGGAAGGAAACAGACATCCTGGCTTTCCGGTCTTTCCGCCCCGGGCAGACCGGCCTTTGCGGCCAGTTCCCGCACCTCCTCCTTGCGGTACGGGGCCAGGGGGAACAGGACATATCCGAGGGCTTTCCGGTCGATGGCGTAGAGAAAATAGGTCTGATCCTTCCGGAGGTCCCGAGGCTTCAGAAGTCGGGCCCCACCGGAGGTATACTCCACCCGGGCGTAATGGCCGGTGGCGAGGAAGTCGCAGCCCAGATCCCGGACCCGGCGGAGGAGCGAGCCGAACTTGAGGGACCGGTTGCACTCCACGCAGGGATTAGGCGTCCGGCCCTGAAGGTAGGCGGAGAGGAAGGGCTGGATCACCAAACCTTCCAGATCGGCGGCCACGTCCAGGGTGTAAAGAGGAATGTCAAGAATTTCGCAAACCGTTTTCGCGGCCACGCCCGTCGGGGGGCCGCCCGGGGCGGCCTCTTCCCCCGCCGCCGGGATGCCCAGGCGCATAGTGACGCCGCAAACCTCATACCCCGCTTCCCTGAGGAGCCAGGCGGCCACGGAGGAGTCCACGCCGCCGCTGATGGCGATGGCGACCTTGTTGTTCATGATCCGGATTTGCGGTTCTCTATGCCCCGCAGCATTTTTTGAATTTCCTGCCGCTCCCGCAGGGACAGGGGTCGTTGCGGCCGATCTTGGGGGTTTCCCTCCGGACCTGTTTCGGTTTTACCAACTCGCCGTCCTTGAAATACCAGCGGCCGTCCTTCCTTTCAAAAACCGCTCGTTCGTGGTGCTTAAGAGCGGTGTCCTTGAGGGTGAAACTGGCGATAAATTCGACTGCTCCCTCCTCATCCCGAGGGCCGCCCCCTTCGGTATGAACGATTTCCAGTCCCTGCCAAACGGAGTTTCTCGACCAGTCCCCGGCCCCCTTTTCATCCCAGTCCTCCCGGTGATCGGGGTGCAGAGTGTCCGTAATGTAGGGTATCTCCTGCAAGGTGTAGGCGCTGTAGCGGGAGCGCATCAACTGCTCCGCCGTTTCCGGAAACGCCTTTCCCCTGATGAACGGTTCACAGCATTCGTCGTAAGTTTTTCCCGAACCGCATGGACAATCCATATTTCCTTATCCTCCCGTGTAGATGATCTCGAAAAATCGGTATGTTATGTAATTTGCTTCTGCCTTGAGAATTGTTTGTTTCATCAGGGGCAATGTTCGCGGGAAAGATCGCGGACGGGTTTTTTCATACACCCCGGAACAGGATAATGCAAGGTATTATCAAGAGATTTTCTGAAAGACCCCGCCGCTTGAGGGCGGGAGGGTGTCGTCCCGTAAGGAAGGGCGGATCATCATTCCTGTCCCGGGCACCGCTGGCGATAATGGCGGTTGACATCCGGCCTTTCCCGGCCTTATACTCCCGAGGTCCGCAAGGGGGCGGATCACCATTTAGAATCTGAGGAGGCTTTGATGAAAAAGAGACATTGGTTGTGGTTGCTGACGGTGGCATTGATTTTTGCGTTCGTTCAGACCGGAATGGCGGCGGAGGCGAAGAAAGACGCGCAGGCGGATGGGATCGTTCTTACGGAAACGGCCCAGATCAAGGCGAAGGTGGAGGATATCGACACGGCGAAGCGCACCGTGACCCTCAAGGGACCCCGAGGCAACACCGTCACCCTCAAGGCGGATCCGTCCATGGAAAACTTCGACCAGATCAAAAAGGGTGATCAAATAGTGGCGACCTATATTGAGTCCATGGCCGTCTTCGTCGCCAAGGCGGGCGAAAAGCCGGTCACGGGAGAGGTGGAGGTAGTGAAGGCCGCCCCCAAGGGAGACAAACCGTCCATCATTGCCGTGGATACGGTCCAGGAAACCCTGGCGGTCGTCGGCATCGATTACAAGCAAAGGAAGATCACCCTGAAGTGGCCCGACGGCAAGACCAAAACGGTGAAGATTCACAAAAACGTCAAGGGATTCAAGAAGATCAAGAAGGGTGATTCCATCGTGGTGCGCCTGACGGAGGCCGTGGCCGTGGCGGTGAAAACACCCTGATCCCGGCCGGGGACAAGAGAAAAACGATGATTTCCGATTGCTTACGGCCGCCCCGCCGTCCTGGATACGGCGGGGCGGCCGGGGAAATTTTTTTTGATAGGTAGCCCTTTGGAAAAGCAGGCCGGCGGAAAATCCAAGGACGTGCAGATCCGCAAGGAACGGGTCGCGATGCTTTCCGTTGCCTCCAATGCGACGTTGGTCCTGGCGAAGCTGGCCGTCGGCTTCGTCATCGGCTCCGTCTCCGTCATCTCCGAGGCGATCCACTCGGCCGTTGACCTGCTGGCGGCGGCCATTGCCCTATTTTCCGTGAAGACCTCCGGCATCCCCGCCGACAGCCGGCACCCTTTCGGTCACGGCAAGATCGAGAACCTCTCCGGAACCATCGAGGCCCTCCTGATCTTTGCCGCCGCCTTGTGGATCATTGTCGAGGCGGTGAAAAAAATCATCACCCCCGAGCCGATCACGGCCATCGGCTGGGGGGTGGGGGTGATGCTGATTTCCGCGGCGGTTAATTTCGGTGTCTCACAAATGCTCTTCAAGGTTGGACGGGCGACGGATTCCATCGCCCTCCAGGCCGACGCCTGGCACCTCCGCACCGACGTCTATACCTCCGCCGGCGTCATGGGGGGCCTGGCCCTGATCTGGGTTGCGGAGCGCCTCTGCCCCGGCCGGGATTTTTACCTGCTGGACCCGGTGGTGGCATTGGGAGTGGCCCTGCTCATCATGAAGGCGGCCTATGACCTTACCTCCCAGGCGGCCCGGGATCTCCTGGACGTCCATCTGCCCCGGGTGGAGGTCGAGTGGATCCGCAAGGCAATCCGTGCTCAAGGGGCGGTCGTTCATGGTTATCACGACCTGCGCACCCGAAAGGCGGGACATTTCCGTTTCGTGGAGTTTCATCTGAAGGTGGAGTCCTTGATGACGGTTCAGGATTCCCACGCCATCGCCGAGGATCTCTCGGAGAAGATCAAGACGCAATTTCCCAACACGACGGTGACGATTCACGTCGAACCCTGTGACGGCGAGTGCCAGGAAAAGTGCGTCGCCGGATGTTTGCTTTCCGAGGATAGGCGCCAAAATATCCGCGCGGCGCGGGCCGAAGCGTCCGCAAGGACAAAAGGAGGTTAACGGTCTGCCCAATGGCGGCATGCCGATGCCGTTCGTAGGATAATAACTGAAAGTATTAAAGAAAACAAGGATTTTAAGTAATTGCTTTTATGCAACAGCTTGGAAGAGGTTTATTATCACCAGAAAATATCGATTTGGGAGGCATGATATGGAACTGAAAGAGGCAGTCAAGGGGCGACGCAGCATCAGGAAATTCAAACCCGACGCGGTGTCCCGGACGGTAATCGAAGAAATCATGGCGGATGCCCGCTGGTCGCCATCGTGGGGCAATACCCAGCCCTGGGAATTCTACGTCCTTACCGGCCGGCCCCTGGCGGAATTCAAACGTCGGAATTATGAACAATCTCTGAGCGGCGCCTTGCCATCCCCCGATGTCCCCATGCCGGAAAAATGGCCGGCGGCGATGAAGGAGCGCTACGGCGCCCTGGGCCGGATAGTCCTGGAATCCCTGGGGATTCCCCGGGAGGACAAGGAAGCCCGTAACCGCTACTATCTGGGGATGACGGGTCTCTTTGACGCCCCCTGCCTCCTGGTAGCGTGCCTGCCCCGGGAACTGCGGGTGGAGTATGGCATGCTCGATATCGGTCTCATCACCCAGACAATTTGTCTCCTGGCCTACGACCGGGGGCTGGGATCCTGCATCATGGCGGCCGCGGTCGTCTATGCGGACCTCCTTCGGGACATCGCCGGCATTCCCGATGACCGGCGGGTGGTCGTGGGGGTGGCCCTGGGCTATCCGGATGAGACCTATCCCCTCAATCACTTTGCGCGGCCCCGGGCGTCATGGGAAGAGTTCACCCATTGGGTGGAATAGCCTATATGCAGAAGAGGTCAGCCGCCGGGCCGGGGACCGACATCATTTGCCGCCGCTGCCGCCGGCAGCCTTGGCAACGGTTTTCAACAGTTCCTTAGCTTGAGGGTTGGCGACGTTTTTCCTCACCAGGATGTCCGTGGGCGTGGCCGGCTTGCCGTAATAGGCGGCGTTGAGCCCGGCGCGGATTTTCACTACCGCCCCCTTCAGGGACACCCCCCCGTAGAGACCTTTGGACCGGGCGAAGGTCAAGATGTCCGCGCTGAGATTGGCCGTCGAGGCATCCGCACCGGCCCCCACGGGACCCACCGCCACTGTGACATCCGCCCCCAGTTTCACACTGCTGTTGAGGAGGGCGTTGGCGCCCCTTTCCGTCATGGCCAGGAGAATTATTTCCGAAGCCTCGCCACCGGCCTGAAGCCCGAAGCTGACCTCGCCGATGGTATAGAAAGCCGGTCCCAGCCAGGTATCAGTCTGCGGCTCCCGTACCACGAAGACCCCCGTGCCTCCCGAAGCACCGATCACAAAGGCCCCGCGGATCATCTGCGGGCAGATATAGATCCCTTTGGCCTTCTTCACGAGATCCCGGAACGGTTTCCCGTCCTTGCCGGCGGTGAAGTTCTGGAAGGTGTACCGGGCCTTCCCCACCAACTGGGCCGCTTCCCGGGCATCGTCCGCCCACGCGTTGCCCGGGAGGAAGGCGCCGGCGCTCCAGAAGCCGCAAGCCGCCGTCACAACAATCAACATCTTGAGCAGGGTGCAACCGAAATGGTCTTTCTTCATGATATTCTTAACCTCCGGAAAAATTATTTTATGCCTTATGCGGATCTCGATTGGCAAAGTTGTCCATAGGGGTGGCGCCGGCGATGAGGCCCAGAATAATCAGGACCCAGTAGCTTACCGACGTCGATAGCTTAAAGTGTCTTGAAATCGGTATGATGGAAGTATTGACCAGGGAACAATCCAGGTTGACGGCGCCGGCCAGGGAGGCGGCGAGAACGATGAGGGTGATCCGGCTTTTCTTGTTGGTCGTTAACGGAGCATTCATACAAATATATGGTAATCTTGCATAATAATCAAAATCAGTCAATCATAGAAAACCAGATCGGTTTCGGTGTCGCGCCAGCGGCAGCAGCCCTTGACTTTCCGGCGATAATAATTAATCTTTACAGTAAATAAAACCGAGGAGGCGGATGATGGCAAACAAAGGCAAGGAGGCGCGGAGGACAAAAGTCATCGAGGTGTTGAACAAGGCTCGGGCCATGGAACTGCAGGCGATTCATCAGTATATGAACCAGCACTACAACCTCGATGATATGGATTACGGAGAATTGGCGGCCAACGTCAAGCTCATCGCCATCGACGAGATGCGTCATGCGGAGATGTTTGCCGAACGAATCAAGGAACTGGGTGGGGAGCCCACTACGGAGCCTGCTGACAAGGTCCGCAAGGGGCAGAAGGTGGAGGAGATCTTTTCCTTCGATGCCGTCCTGGAGGACGACACCATGGACATTTACAACCAGTTCGTCCTTGTCTGCCGGGAAAACGGCGACAGCGCCACGATGAAGCTTTTTGAAACGATAATAGAGGAAGAGCAGTCCCATTTCAACTACTTCGACAATGTGGACGAGCACCTGGCCAAACTGGGCGCCTCTTTCCTCGCCCGGATCGCCGGCACCCCTGCGGATACCGGCCCCGCCTCCAAGGGATTTGTTACCGGTGGCGCCGGCGGGGCAGCTTAATTCCCCGGATTTGTTCAGGTTTGGTGCCGGTTCATGAGGAGTATCGCTGCTTATGATCTGAATTGAAAAGATTTTTCTTGGAATAATCTCAAACAGGCATCCACGACATCCGAATCATACAGTTTGCCTTTATTGCGATTAATTTCCTCCAGCGCTGCTTCCAATCCCAGGGCCGGCCGGTAGGGACGATGGGATGCCATGGATTCCACCACATCTGCCACGGCTAGGATGCGGGCCTCGATGATAATCTCATTTCCCTTTAGGTTTCTCGGATAACCGGAACCATCCAATCGCTCGTGATGCTGATATATTATCTCTGACAAAGGCCAAGGCGAATCAATATCTTTAAGTATTTCGTATCCTTTTTGAGAATGTTGTCTGACAAAGGACATTTCCATTTCTGAAAGTTCTTTTGGCTTGACCAATATTTCTATGGGTACGCATAATTTCCCTATGTCATGAATCCTTCCCGCGATATGGATGCCTTCAATTTTATCCAAAGGCAACCCCATCTCCTTGGCAATATCTCCGGCAAGTGCGGCTGAGCGGATGTGGTGACCGGCCGTATATGGATCTCTTGCTTCCACGGTGGATGCCATAGCTTTGATAGTTACATAAACAGCTTTCCTCAGTCGGTCAAGGGCATTTTGGAGCTTTTGCTCCGCCAGCCTACGTTCGGTGAAGTCTTGGTAAACGAATTGAAAATGCCTAGTGCCGTCCCAAAGTATGTCCTTGCGGAAGACCTGCAGATGGCGGATTTCACCATTTTTTCCGATGATGCTTTTTTCATATTCTGTAGGGATATAATCATCATTTGTTATTTCAAACTCGGCACAGATTCCCGACGTACAGTGATTTTCTGCAGGGGTAGTTTTCAATTCCTCGACACTGTCATAACCATACATTTTCAAGAGCGCCCGATTGACATAAACGGTTTCACCTTCTTCGGTTAAAATACGCACACCCATGGGGAAATTATCAAGAGAACGGCGGAAATTCTCTTCGGTACGACACAGCCGATCTTCGACATTTTTTCGCCTGGTGATGTCACGGACAGTGGTAATGAACGTTCCTTGGCTATCAATCTCTTCTACGTGATCTATATTCAACATAGCATAGTAAACGCTTCCATCTTTCCGCTTTAGCCGGATTTCGTAGTCGCGCACTTGGCCGGATTTGCGCAGAAGATCACATATTATAAAGCGTTCATTTGGATCAGCAATGCCATGACCGATTTTGAAAGCTTTTAACTCGTTCAAAGAATAACCGGTTATTTCTTGCATGCTCCGGTTGGCGGCCCGCACGGTTTTTTCCCGGTCCGCAATGCCAATTCCGATTGGAAGAGTATTAAAAAGCAGCTGATATATTTCTTCACTCCACCTTAATGAATCTTCAATCTGTTTATGATCAGCAATGTTACCGGATGAGGTGAGATCTGCCTGCAGTCCGGGATCGTTATGTGACCTGTCTATCCGCATGCGGTCCGCGTCTGTTTGTTCCAAATTGTGGGGCAGCCGGTTTGGACATTCCATCTTTTCCGCCGAAGATTGTCTGCTGTCGGATAAATCTCCCCTATCGTGGATATTACGGTTCATAACATATCTTGTCTTTCCCGCCCTTTTTCGCTTGATACATGAGTTGATCTACCCGATGCACGAAAGCTTTAATGCCTTCATGAAGTTTAAACTGCGCAAGTCCGATGCTCATCGTCACATGCACGCCTTTGCCGGGCATGGGTGAAAAAATTTCTTTCTTAAATTCATTTTTTATCCTTTCTGCCGTAATGACGGCATTCTTGCTTTCCGTCATGGGGAGAATAACGCTAAATTCCTCGCCACCATATCGATAAGCGGAATCCGTTTTGCGCAAGCATTTTTTAATCACCTGACCTAGGCGCATTAAAACCTTATCGCCCTCGACATGACCATAAGCGTCGTTGAACTTCTTAAAATCATCGAGATCAAGGAAAAGAAGCGTTATTGCTTCTCCATACCTATTGGCACGATCGCATTCCATCTCCAGTTGATGGTAAAAACACCTGGAATTGTATAGTTTAGTGAGATCATCGGTAATACTGAGTTCACGGTATTTATTTTCATTGTTCCGCAAGATCTTTTCCATTTCCTTCCTTTTGGTAATATCGCGGCCAACACCGAATCTACCCGTTACTCGATCCTTGTCGTCATAAATATTGGAAGTCAGAAACTCTACGACAACATGACTCCCTTCTTTTCTAATTAATTTCGCTTCATAGGGACGAGAGTCGGGGCTCTTTACGCCTTGCTTGAATTTCTCCGTGATCGTTTTCCTTTCCTCGGGGGCAATGACCATGGTAAAAGGACGACCTTCAAGCTCGGATAGTGCATAGCCGGTTACCCTTTCAAAATTCGGATTGACATAGGTGACGAGCCCCTGCCGATCCACGATGAAGACAAAATCATTCGTGGTTTCCACCAGGGTCCGATATCTGAATTCGCTCTCCCGCAACGCTTTTTCCGCCTGCTTGCGGTCAGTGATGTCACGGGCCATTGCATGGAAACCGACTATATGGCCGCCTTCTCTGATTAACCGGACATTCTGCCCGAACCACAGTTCGCGACCGTCTTTGGTACAAACAGGATATTCCGAGTACGTGCATTCAATTTCCCTCACGAATTGTAGTTCAAAAAACTTAATCGCGGCGTCAACCATATCCGTACGGATCAACATCCTGTAATGCTTGCCAATGATTTCTTCTTTTTTGTAACCTGAGATACGGAGCAAGGCGGGGTTTACGAGCGTAAAATGTCCGTTGTTGTCTGTACAGAAGATGATGTCACTGGCATTTTCCACAAATGAACGGTAACGATCCTCACTCTCATGCAAGGCTTGCTCCATATGTCGCTTTTCGGTGATATCCCGCAAAGATTCGACGGCACCCACGATATTACCTGCATGGTCGAGAAGGGGTGCGGCAATTCCCCACAAGTATGCACCGTTGCCTTTCCGCAGCCTGGGGACGAAACCCTCTCCATAGGTTGTAACTTCTTTCCTGACTATAGTGGCATAATATTTTCTCAATATCTCTTCGGGCTCATACACGAGATCTATGAGAAGCGGCCTTTTTTCCCCATAAAACGGGAGGGAATAATCATCCCTCCCCAGCATATATTCTTTCTTGATCCCGGTCATCTCTACGATGGCCCGATTCCAGGCAATGATCCGTTTTTCATTGTCGATGGCAAAGGTGGCGTCAGGCAAGTATTCCACAATGTTTGTTTGATGATGCGGCACTTTTTGATAATGGATGTTTTTCACCTGAAAATACTCGCCTATATGCTTGCATTCATTGAGATTGCTGAATATAATTCCCCAAAATTACCCGGTAGGAACAGTTTCGGATACTTTTTTCCCCTTTGTGACGTGACACCGTTATGGGCGTTTCGCCAATCAATAAAGGAATAAAGATAAAATCTTTCCGCTTCTTTATTTGCATATTGAAAATCAACGAAAAGACAATGCTGAAATGTTTATTAGAAATCTTAAGATATATTAACGGTACGGATTGGTGGAGGCGGACTGAAATGATCTTCCGGATTCAGGATCTCCGAGACGCCAGCGAGTGAATCAGCTTAGGGACGAGAGGTAAAACCTCAGGTTTTGGGTGTTCGTCAACCCGAGTTTCTTCCGGATATGATAGCGATGGACATTGATGGAACTTTCCGAAATATTGAGAATTTCGGAAATCTCCTTGGTGGTTTTCTCTTCCTTGATCAAATTTGCTATCTGCATCTCTTTGTTGGTCAGGTTCAGACACTTGAGGGATAATTTCTGGATAAACGGCGATACGATGTCGTTGAGATTCGATTCCAAGATGTCAACATAAGCAAGTCCCTTGGAATTGGTATGATGTTTCAGCTTGTCAATGTACGGCTGGATCAGTAATTTGACATTGGACACAATGGTTCCTTCCAGTTCTTTCCGGTCGTCTTCTTTCTGTCTCAACAATACCCGCAAGGCGGCATTCAAGTCTTGAAGCTCTTCAGTTTTCAATGCCAGCTCTTTCTCTCTGCTCTTCAGGATCGTATCCTGCCGCCTCCGGGCGGTAATGTCGATGAGCGATTCAATGGCGCCGACGATGTTGCCGGTACTATCGTTAAGAGGGCTTGCCTTCCCCCAGAGAAATGCCCTTTCACCTTTCAAAAATGGGACTTCCGACTCTGCAACCAGTAAGTCATTTTGCTTCTGAATAATGATTCCATATTGTCGTTCATATTCCTTGTCTGGTTTTAGGATCAAATCCAGCATTATCGGCCTCCGTTTTCCATAGAACGGCAGGGCATACTCATAGTCACCTTTGCCCATCATATCTTTTGCCTTCACGCCCGTCATTTCTTCCATGGCGCGGTTCCAGGCGATAATACTCCCCTTCCGGTCAATGGCCATGGTCGCTATGGGGAGAAAATCGATAATCTCCATCAACCTTTGTTCTGATGCCCGTAATGCCTCCTCGATCCGTTTACGGTCCGTTATGTCCAAAAGCAATGATAGCATCACATCTTCATTGTTGAGTTGAATGATTTCACATGACCATAGAGTTTCCTTTAGCTCCCCGTTCTTGTTGCGGATTGTTATCAGTTCATCCTTTATTGATCCTTCTTTTATCAATCTCGCCACGAGAGGCGCTCGATCATCATAATTCTCCCAGATAGACAGTTCATCTACCGTATGATTAAGCATCTCCTCCCTGGTATATCCCAGAAGCGTCAACGCGCTATTGTTAACATCCAGATAGCATCCATCCGTAATCGTGCTGATCAATGTCGGCGCGGGGCTGGCCCGAAATGCTTTGTTAAAGCGCTCTCTACTGGAAATCAAGGCTGTTTCGACTTTTTTTCGTTGGGTAATATCACGTACCATGTTTGACGATATTTTCATTGCGCCTGATGATAATCCGGCGGGGGGAAATCTCTGCCGGAGCTCCGGCAGAGGTTAAATGTATGATATTAATGGCGAATTGACGACACTGCGCGCCGTTTTTTATGATTCTTTCCGCGCCGCCGTCAGGCCAATCGGCGGGGCTGCAACCGGGAAAGGATCTCGTTGAGACGGGCTGACAATTCCGCGCTGAATTGGTCGATTTCACCGGTGAGGCGGGTCTTCTCCTCCTCGCCCAAGGCGGCAAGTTCCAGCTTGGAGATCCTGGTCTTCACGGCGTTGAGATTCCTTACCGCCCCCTGGACGACCTCCAGTTCCGACGGCGCTTCGTGAATCCGGCGCTCCTTGCGGAGCTCGCCGCTCGTCAGGCCGCGCTCCTTATACTTCTTGTAGAGGCTGAGCATGGAGCGGGCCTGCTTCTTCCGGGCGATCTCGATGAGGATCTGCCGGAGACATTTGGGGTTGTTGCGGCAGTCGTCGCGAATCTCCTGAGGCAGGTTGTTCAGGGTCAGGATATCCGTAACCGCCTGGCGGCTCTTGCCGATGACCCCCGCCGCCTGCTCATGGGTGTATTTCATATTGTCGACCAGACGCCCCAGGGCCTCCGCCTCCTCGATAACCGTCAGGTCCTGGCGTTGGAGGTTTTCCACCAGGGCGATCTCGGCGGGCGAACTATCCACGTACAGACCCGGGATGGAGAGGAGACCGGCCTTCTTGGCCGCGGCAAATCGCCGTTCCCCCGCCACGAGCAGCACGTAGCCCGAGTCGCCCGGACGGAAAAGGACGGGCTGCAAAACACCAAGTTGCTTTATGGACGCCGCCAGCTCATCCAGGGCTTGCGGGTCCATGTATTTACGGGGTTGATCGGGGTCCGGTTTGATGTCGATGATCGGCAGTTGGTAGAGTTTACCTTTTTCAAAAACAGCAGCCATTGGTTCCTCCTTCCATGCTTCGTAATGACCGCGATAACATTGACGACATCGTAAAAAGTCCATATGCGGCGTTGCGCTTCATCCTTCGTCACTGCGACGTACGCACAAGTACGCCTCATTCCTCAGGATTCGCGCGCCTTGCCTCTGGAGCTTTTTACTTCGTCGTCTCCATCATGACT
>JAKQIZ010000053.1 GCA_029561465.1 Deltaproteobacteria bacterium
CATCGGCTTGAGTATATCTAAACAGGTCATTGTGGAAAGGAGACAGTTGCGGGCCCATAGCTCAATTGGTAGAGCCACCGGCTCATAACCGGTAGGTCCCTGGTTCGAACCCAGGTGGGCCCACCATAATATATGTATAGCGATTACAAAGAATTGCGGATACCAACTTACAATGGGATGACAGGAAGCGGCGTCTTCCCGGAAAGAAAAGTGCACCTTGCAGGAGGTGCACTTTTTTTTGTCTTGTTTCTTGTGAGAAAGGGGTAAATAATTGAACAAAAATTTGATGCATCTCATCGCGTTGCAGAAGATCGATACGGAAACGCAGAAAGTCCTCCAGAGCAGGAAAGATCTTCCACTGCGGCTGGCCAGACTCGATACGGACTTTGCCGCCGTCCGGGAGGCGCTGGAGGAGGAAAGAAACCGGTTGGAGGCGAAGAACCAAACCCACCGGGAACTGGAAGAGGCCCTCAAGAAAGGTATGGAGCAGTTGCGGAAAACCCGAGACCGCATCCACGAGGTGAAATCCAACAAGGAATATCAGGCGGTGCTGAAAGAAATAGAGACCCTGGAACAGAAACACGGCATAGTGGAAGACAAGATCATCACCATTCTGGAAGAGATCGACACCATGAAGACTTCCCTGGCGATCCGGGAAGGTGAATTCCAGGC
This sequence comes from Deltaproteobacteria bacterium, assembly GCA_029561465.1. GTDB lineage: Bacteria > Desulfobacterota > Syntrophia > Syntrophales > UBA8958 > UBA8958. The sequence continues at coordinate 673 of JAKQIZ010000053.1, forward strand.
GTCCGGGCGGCGATACGAGGAGGAAAGGGAAAAGCTGGAAAAGCGCATCGGTTCCATCGAATCACAGCTCCAGGAACGGCAGCGCCAAGGGGAGTCCATGCGGGAAAAAATTCCGAAGAATGTATTGAAAAGATATGATATGACTAAAAACGTCAATCAGGGCCTGGCGGTGGTTTCCGCCTGGAAGGAAACCTGCGACGGCTGTCACATGAGCATTCCCCCCCAACTCTACAACGAATTGCTGGAAGATACGGAAGAGCTCATAATGTGTCCCAATTGCCGCCGGATTATCTACTGGTATGACCAGAACAAGGAAAGTGTTTGAGGAGGACAGATGATCGCTGGTCCGGCAAGTCCGGACGGGAGGAAAGTCCGAGCTCCGTAGGGCAGGATGGTCGCTAACGGCGACTGGGGGCGACCCCAAGGAAAGTGCCACAGAAAATATACCGCCCGCGTTCCGGAGCGCCGCTCCGTGGCGGGTAAGGGTGAAAAGGCGAGGTAAGAGCTCACCGCTCCGCTGGTGACAGGGGAGGCATGGTAAACCCCATCCGGAGCAAGACCGAATAGGAGAACGATCGAGGGCGGCCCGCCCGAGGTTCTCGGGTAGGTCGCTTGAGGCGTCAGGCAACTGCCGCCCTAGAGGAATGATCATCGCCGGCGGCCGGGGGTGACCCGGAGCCGGAACAGAACTCGGCTTACGGCCTCCTCAAACATCTCATAAAGCAGGGGCGGTTGCCGTCAGACGGCAACCGCCCCTGCTGTTAATATTTCCCGCCCCCATATTTCCCGCTCCGTAAACTTCCCCCTACGGTTGAAACTTGTTTGACGGGGGACGGAAACATTTTACGCCTTATTTCCTCAGCGTCCTCTCCGTTTCCTTGATGTCGATGGTGGTCTTAATGACCGTATCGGAATTCAGGGAGATGCTGCTGATCCCGCATTCCACTAGGAAGCGGGCGAATTCGGGATAATCGCTGGGGGCCTGGCCGCAGATGCCGATCTTCTTGCCCATCTTGTTGGCCTTGGTGATGGCGATTCGGATCAGATCCATGACGGCCTGGTTGCGCTCGTCGAAGATATGGGAAATGAGGAAGGAATCGCGGTCGAGACCCAGGGTGAGCTGGGTAAGGTCATTGGAGCCGATGGAGAAGCCGTCGAAGATCTTGCCGAATTCCTCGATGAGGATGACATTGCTGGGGATCTCCACCATCATGTAGATCTCCAGGTTGTTTTTGCCCCGGACCAGCCCTTTTTCCGCCATGAGGGCCACGACCTTTTTCCCTTCTTCCACGGTGCGGCAGAAGGGGATCATCAGTTTGGCGTTGACGAGGCCCATCTCGTTGCGCACCTTCTTCATCGCCTCGCATTCCAGGGCGAAGGCGTCACGGTATCGCTCGTCGTAATATCGGGAGGCCCCCCGGAAGCCGATCATGGGGTTTTCCTCATCCATTTCAAAATACTGGCCGCCGATGAGGTTCTTGTATTCGTTGCTCTTGAAATCGCTCATCCGGACGATGACGTCGTTGGGATAAAAGGCGGCGGCGATCTTGGCCACCCCCTGGGCCAGCTTGTCCACGAAGAAATCGGCCCGGTTGTCGTAGCCATGGGTGAGGGCGGCGATCTTTTCCCGGATGGCCGGATCAGTGACCTTGTCGAATTGGATCAGCGCCATGGGGTGGATGCTGATGAACTGGTTGATGATGAACTCCAACCGGGCCAGCCCGACGCCGTCGTTGGGAATGGCGGCGAGGTTGAAGGCGTTTTCCGGATTGCCCACGTTCATCATGATCATCGTCTTCGGGCGCTCAAGATTCTTGGCATCCACCCGCTGGACGTCGAATTTCAGGAGACCTTCATAGACGTTACCGATCTCGCCTTCCGCGCAGGACACGGTGGCTTCCTTGACCCCCTTGAGGGCTGTGGTCCCGTTTTCCGTGCCGACGATGCAGGGTACACCGAGTTCCCGGCTGACGATGGCGGCATGACAGGTCCGGCCGCCCTTGTTGGTGACGATGGCCGCGGCGATCTTCATGACCGGTTCCCAGTCCGGGTCCGTCATGTCCGTTACCAGCACCTCGCCTTTCTTGAAGTTCATTATCTGTTCCACGGATTCGATGATGTTCGCCGGGCCGGCGCCGATCTTGGAGCCCACCGCGGTGCCCGTAACCAGGGGATTCTTATGTTCCAGGAGGATGTAGTTTTCCAGGACGCTGGCATCCTTCTGGGACTGGACCGTTTCCGGCCGGGCCTGGAGGATGAAGAGTTCCCCCGTCCGTCCGTCTTTGCCCCATTCGATGTCCATGGGCTTGTAATATCCGGCCTGCTGGGAGTAATGATCCTCGATGATGGTGGTCCACCGGGCCAGTTGCAGAATCTCGTCGTCGTTGAGACAGAACTTGCGTCGCTGCTCCACGGGAACCGACACCGTCTCGGTGGCCTCTCCGCCCCGGCGCTCCGCGTAGATCATCTTGATCTCCTTGGTGCCCAGTTTCTTCTGGACGATGGGCCGATATCCCTGTTTCAGGGTGGGTTTGAAGACGTAGAATTCATCGGGGTTGACCGTGCCTTGAACCACCGTCTCTCCCAGTCCGTAGGCCCCGGTGATCAGGACCGCTTCCTTGAATCCCGATTCCGTGTCGATGGAGAAGATGACGCCGGAGGCGGCGAGATCGGAACGGACCATCTTTTGGACGCCTATGGAGAGGGCGATGGAAAGGTGATCGAAACCTTTGTCCACGCGATAGGAGATCGCACGGTCCGTGAAGAGGGAGGCGAAACAGCGTTTGCAGGCCTCGATCAGGGCTTCGTCCCCGGTGATGTTCAGATAGGTTTCCTGCTGGCCGGCGAAACTGGCATCGGGAAGATCCTCCGCCGTTGCCGAGCTCCGGACGGCCACATCGGTGTTTTCCCCGTATTCTTCGCAAAGCTTCCTGTAGGCGGTGATGATGGCGGCGCTCAGGTCATCGGGGAAGGGGGCGTTGTAGATGAGCTCCCGCACCTTGTGACCTCTGGTTTTGAGATTTTCGATGTTGTGGGTGTCCAGGTCCGAAAGAACCGTTTTGATCTGATCGATGATCCCCGCGGATTCGAGCAGATAGCGGTAGGCGTAGGCGGTTACCGCATATCCGTCGGGAATGCTGACCCCCTTGGGGATCAATTCCCGGCGCATTTCTCCCAGGGAGGCGTTTTTCCCTCCCACCTGAGGGATATCGGCGAGTTGCAATTCATCGAACCAGATTATCAATCTGTCGTCGCTCATGGAATTCCTCCTGTGTATAGATGTTTGTCGAGGCATTAAGAAAAGACTCGAGAACATTTATCAATAATGAATAATGAAGTCAAACGGAAAGATGTTCGATCCCTTGGTTGAGGAAAAAAAAGGCCGGATCGAATCCGGCCTTTTTCGTTAAGAGGTTCTATTTATCTTCTTCCTCGTCATCGTAGAATGGGCCTTCCCCCTGGGAGTCGGCCGGCACTTCCGCCGCTATGGAGCGGGAGATGCCCCGGGAGAGCAATCCGGCGATGGCGAACAGGAGGATGATGGAGATCACCAGGATCAGAATGATCGTGGTGGACCAGGCTTTCGCCTCCTTCTGGATATTCTGGGTTGCCTGGGCGGCAGACTCGTTGAATTTTTCCACATCTACCCCCATGCCGATCCAGCCGAATCCTCCCGGCGCCGGATAATCGGGGGCGAAGAATTTGATCGGCGCATACGCGACGAACTTGGTGTGTCCGGCGAACTTATAGGTCTTGATCCCCGGTTTTCCCGAAGCGGCGTCCTTGGCGATCAAGGGCAGATTGGGATCGACAAAACCCATTAGATTCAGATTCAGCACCTCTTCGCCTTTTTTCGTAAGTTCCGCCGAGCTCTGTTCCGTCAGGGCCGGTACCGGCTTCCCGTCGGAATAAAGTCCTTCGACGTGATAATCGTTGGGATGGGAAATCATCAAACCCCGATTGTCAACCATATAGGCGTAATTCCCGGTGGCGGCGTCCGCTTCGAATACCGGCGTGGCCTGGGTGGGAATCACATGATCCGTGTAAGCGGCGAGATGGCGATAGTCAAGGGCGAGTTGAACGACGCCCTGAAGACCTTCCCGGCCGTACAGCGGGGTAGCGAAACGAATAACACCTGAGAATCTCTTGCCTTTTTCGAAATCAGCCCGATTTGCATACCAGCCCGTAACCGGGGATACAAATACATCACCCTTGTTCAAGGCCTTGGCCGAAGCGAAATAGGTTTCCGATTTATAGGTGGTGTTGGCCGGAATGCCCACATTGGTCAGCCGGGATTTGGGGGCGATTTCTCCATTGGTGATCTTGATGACCTCGTTGCCGCTTTTGTCAATGAGGGTCATCTCCGTATAAATGGGGACGGAAATCTGTTTCAACTTATCGCCATCCTTGATCCAGACGTTCCGCCGGTTCTCGCTGACAAACTGTTTGTACGCAGATTCGGTGGCCGGGATGATCGTGGCGATGAGGACGTCTTTCTTTCGCTCCGTAAGGAAACTCGCCACTTCATCTGCGATGTTCATGGCCCGTATCTTGATTTCTTCCTGAGATTTCTGGTCCAGAACGGTCACAGCCCGCTCTTTTACTGTAACCCCTAATTTGAAAATCCCATTGGCGATGAGGATCGCCATCAGTGATAAGGGGATTACGATAAGCAGGAAGAATACCCTCGCGACAGTGAAAAACTGCTTATCTTGTTTCTTCTCTGACATTCTTTTTCCCCCTAACTGTAGTTCATTTTGAAGTTAATTTCATCGGTCGGATTAACCCAAAAAGTACTTTACGTAGGGGTT
>JAKQIZ010000078.1 GCA_029561465.1 Deltaproteobacteria bacterium
GGGGATCCATCAGTTCACCCGCATCGGCGCCCATTGTATTATCGGCGGCTGCTCCGCCGTTGGGAAAGACGTCCCGCCCTTTACCATGGCCTCGGGAAACATGGCCAAACTCTACGGCTTGAATCTCATCGGCCTGAAAAGGAGAAATTTCGCTCCGGAAACCATCCAGGCGCTGAAGCTGGCCTACCGAATTATCTTTCGCTCTTCCCTGCTTTTGAAGACAGCGCTGGAAAAGGTCCGGACCGACGTTCCGGACATTCCGGAAGTACGGCAATTCATCGACTTCATTCAGAACACTCAGCGAGGGATCTGCCGGTAATGAACGAACTCCGCATCGGTGTGGTCGGTATCGGCCATCTGGGTAACTATCATCTGCAGAAGTACGCCCTGATCCCGGACTGCCGCATCACCGCCGTCGCCGATGTGGTGGCGGAGCGGGCCCACCGGGCCGCCGCCCAATACGGATGTCTCGCCTTTCAGGATCACCGCGACCTGCTGGGTCGGGTGGACGCCGTGAGCATCGCCGTGCCCACGGTTTCCCATTACGAAACGGCCGTTACGTTTCTGGAAGCGGGCGTGTCCGCTCTCGTGGAAAAGCCCATCACCGTCACTCTCGCCGAAGCGGACGCTCTTATCGCCGCCGCCGGAAGGAATAATGCGGTCCTGCAGGTAGGGTTTATTGAAAGGTTCAATCCTGCCGTCATCGCCCTGGCCAAAGTCATCCAACAACCCCTGTTCATCGAGGCCCATCGCCTCCACCCTTTCTTCGAACGGGGTACGGACGTGGACGTCATCCTCGATCTCATGATCCATGATTTAGATGTCATTTTGCATTTTGTAAAATCACCCGTAGCCGCCATCGATGCCGTAGGGGTGTCGGTCCTCTCCGAAATGGTGGATATCGCCAACGTCCGGCTCAAATTCGCCAGTGGCTGCGTAGCCAATATCACCGCCAGCCGCGTCACGGGCAAGACCCTTCAGAAGATTCGTTTCTTCGGCATCGACGGTTACCATGCCGTGGACTACAACAAGCGGGACCTCGTTTCTCTTAGCAAAAAGATTAGTGATTCCGGTAGGCTGGATATTTTCAGCAACGCGGTGGAAGTCTGCCAGCATGATCCACTCGAAGCGGAAATCCGTTCCTTCGTCGCCGCCGTCCAAAACGGCGCCCGCCCAGTCGTTTCCGGTGAGGATGGACGGAACGCCCTGGACCTGGCGCTGAACATCGCCCGGGAAATTAAGAAGGCCAAGGACGAGATCCTCCTTTCCATACAGCATGGAAAATAACAAAAAAGCGGGACACTTCCCACATTTCTGATTAGCATGAAAATGCATCCGGCGTTCTTTCTTGAGTATTCTCGTCGTTCGCGGGTGTTGGGTAACCATGGCAATTTATGAGAAAAAGGTCCTGATCGTCGCCGGAGAGGCCTCGGGGGATCTCCACGGCGCCAATCTGGTGCGGGCCATGCTGGAGAGTGATCCCGGTCTGGTTTTCTATGGAATCGGCGGCCCGAAGATGGAAGCCGCCGGGGTCCGTTGCCTGGCCCGGGCCGGAGACATGGCCGTGGTGGGACTCACCGAGGTTTTTTCCAAGCTGGGGATGATCCTGGGCATCATGAGGAAGCTGAAGCGGTCGCTGTGGGAAGAGAAGCCGGCGCTGATTATTCTCATCGACTATCCCGATTTCAACATGCCCCTGGCCAGAGCGGCAAAAAAACGGGGCGTCCCGGTATTCTACTACATAAGTCCCCAGGTATGGGCCTGGCGGAGGGGCCGGATCAAGCAACTGCGACAATGCGTGGACCGGATGGCGGTAATCCTTCCCTTCGAGGCGGAGATGTATCGCCGGGAAGGCATGGCGGTGGAATTCGTGGGCCATCCTCTCCTCGACGGGATAAACACCAAGTACCACCGTAGCGAGGCCATCCGCCGGTTCGATCTTCGCGAGGAGGGAAGCATCATCGGCCTCCTGCCGGGAAGCAGGCCCGGGGAGGTGACAAAACTCCTCCCGGAAATGCTGGCTGCCGCAGGGATCATAAAACAGGAACTGCCGACCGCCCAGTTTGTTCTGCCCCTTGCCGACACGCTGGACCGGGACGGCATGGAAGAGATGATCCGGCCCTGCCAGGAAAAACTGAATGTAAAGATAATCGGCAACGAAATCTACGAGGTACTTGCCGTCTGCGACGCCGCCATGGTAGCCTCGGGAACGGCGACTCTGGAGACGGCCCTGATCGGCGTGCCCATGATCATTGTTTACAAGATATCGCTGTTTACCTATCTCATGGGCCGGATCTTTGTGAATGTGGACCATATCGGCCTGGCCAACATCATCGCCGGCAAGACCGTGGTCCCGGAACTCATTCAGCAGGACGTGAATCCGCCCCGGATGGCAAAGGAAATCCTGGCCATTCTCAACGACGTCGAAAGGAAAAACCGCATCAAACGGGAACTGGCCGGCATCAGGGAAAAGCTGGGGGCCCCGGGGGCCTCGCGGCGGGCCGCCAACCTGGCCATGGAGATGCTTTAAATGGATGTATTCAAGAGACTTCTAAAACTTGCCAAACCCCATAGCGGCCGTTTCCTCATGGCCATGCTGTGCATGCTCGTGGTCGGGACGTCAACCTCCGCCCTGGCCTTCCTCGTCAAACCCGCCCTCGATGGCATTTTTCTGAAGAAGGACGCCCAGATGCTCATCTGGATCCCCCTGGTGGTGATTTTCATCTATCTTGCCAAAGGGTTGTGCAGCTACGGACAGATGGTCCTGATGAACTACATCGGTCTCCGGGTCGTCGCGGATCTGCGCGGCAGCCTCTACCGGCAGATCCAGAAACAATCCCTGTCCTTTTTTACCCGGCATCCCACGGGAATCCTCATGTCCCGGATCACCAATGATGCGGGCACCCTCCAGGGGGCCGTCTCCGATGCCGTGACTACTATGTTCAAGGATACGTTCACCCTGATCGGCCTGATCTTCGTCATCTTTTACCGGGACTGGAAACTCGCCGTCATCGCCATACTGATCTTCCCGCTGATCATCTATCCCATCGCCAAGTTCGGCAAGAAGATGCGCAGCGTGGCCACCCGGACCCAGATCACCATGGGGGCGCTGACGACGCTGCTGCACGAAACGATCTCCGGGACGAGGATCGTCAAGGCCTTCGGCATGGAAGAATATGAAAACAAACGCTTTTCCGAAGAAAACGAGCGCTTCTTCAAACTGAATATCAAGGCCGTCTCCATCAATGCCGCCGCGAGCCCGTTCATGGAATTCCTGGGCGGCATCGGCATCGCCGCCATCATCCTCTACGGCGGTTTTCAGGTCATCAAGGGCGGCGCCACGCCGGGGACCTTTTTTTCCTTCCTCACGGCCCTGATCATGCTTTACGAACCGGTGAAGCGACTCACCAACATGAACAATACCATCCAGCAGGGCATCGCCGGGGCGCAGCGGGTCTTCAGCATCATCGACATGGAGCCGGAGATTGGCGACGGCCCGGATGCCGTCGCCCTGCCGAAGATCACCCGGAGCATCGATATTGAAAACGTCTCCTTCGCCTATGAGGAGACGCCGGTATTGAAGGACATCGACCTCTCCATCCGGGCCGGAGAGGTCGTCGCCTTCGTGGGTATGAGCGGGGGCGGCAAGACCACCCTGGTGAATCTAATCCCCCGTTTCTACGATGTTACCACGGGCAGGATCGCCATCGACGGTCAAGATATCCGGGACGTCACCGTGGAGTCCCTCCGAGGACAGATCGCTATGGTGACCCAGCAGACCATCCTCTTCAACGATACGGTGCGAAACAATATCGCCTACGGGGACATCCAGCGGAGCGAGGAGGAGATCGTCGGAGCCGCCCGGGCCGCCCATGCCCACGACTTCATCATGCAGCTTCCCCAGGGGTACGATACGATCATCGGCGAGGCGGGAACGAAGCTCTCCGGCGGGGAGCGCCAGCGGATCTCCATCGCCCGGGCCATCCTCAAGGACGCCCCGATCCTGATCCTCGACGAGGCCACTTCGTCCCTGGACACGGAGGCGGAGATCGAGGTGCAAAAGGCCCTGGACAACCTCATGGCCGGACGGACAACCCTGATCATCGCCCACCGCCTCTCCACGATTCGCAACGCCGACCGGATCATCGTCTTGGTCAACGGGCGGATCGTCGAGGAGGGAAACCATGAATTCCTCCTGGCAAAAAGAGGTGAATACTATAAACTCTACTGCATGCAATTCACCGAAGATGAACTCCATCCACTCGATATGCCATGAACTATGGTACCGCCGTGATCCCAGCGGCTGGCGCCGGTCCCTGCTGCTGGCAATGATCCCCCCTTCGTGGGCCTACGGAGCGGCGACGGCGCTGAGAAACCGCCGCTATGACTCCGGCGCCGTCCGGGCCGAACGCCTTCCCCGTCCGGTCGTCAGCATCGGCAACATCACCGTGGGCGGGACGGGAAAGACTCCCATGGCCATCCTTGTTGCCCGGGGACTGCTGGCCCGGGGGTTCCGTCCCGCCGTCCTGAGCCGCGGTTACGGCGGCCGCCGGTCCGGCAGCGGCAACGTGGTATCCGACGGACGGCAGATCTTCCTTTCCCCGGCGGAAGGCGGTGACGAACCGGCACTGATGGCAACGAGCCTGCCCGGCATTCCCGTGATCACCGGACCGGAACGGGTCGTCTCCGGCCGGTTGGCCATCAATAAATTCGCCGCCGATGTCCTGGTTTTGGACGACGGCTTTCAGCATCGCCGCCTGGCCCGCGACGTGGACATCCTGATGATTGACGGACAAAACCCCTTTGGAAACCGGCGTCTCCTGCCGGCCGGTCCGCTCCGGGAAGACCCCCGCACCGCCCTGAATCGGGCGGATATCGTCGTCAAGACGGTAGTCGAAGAGCTTCCGAGGCGCGTATCCGCGGACGATTCGCCCGCCGACTCAACCCGGCCGGTTTTCCGGGCCGCCTATGAAGCGACGGGGCTATGCCCGGGAGACGGCGGGGAAGCGCTTCCCCCGGAAATACTGCAAGATAAAAAAATCCTCGCCTTCACTGCCATCGCGGCCCCGGAGAAATTCCAGGCCACCTTGGAGGCCATGGGGGCAAGGATCATCAAATTCCTTGCCTTTCCCGATCATTATTTCTACAAGGAAGGCGACGTCCGGAAAATAGCCGGGGCCGCGACAAAGCAGGCGGTGGAGATGATCGTCACCACGGAAAAGGACGGGGTGAAGCTCGCCGCTTTCCAAGAATTCTATCGTACCATTCACATATTGAGCGTCGGGCTCCGCATCGATCCGGGAGAAGAGGCCTTTTTCGGCGCCCTCATCAAACTGATGCCAAGATGAAGAAAGAAAAATCCACGACCATCATCATCTTCCTGTTCAAGGCGATACCCCTGACGCTCCGCAGGTGGCTGTTTCGGGGCCTGTTTCGCCTTTTCTATCACGCCTCGGCCAAGCAGCGCCTCATTACCCTCCACAATCTCCGGCGGGCCTTTCCGGAAAAGGACCTGAAGGAAGTCATGGACATCGCCAAAGGGGCCTACCGTCATCTGGGACTGGTGGCGGCGGATTTTTTCGAGATTCCCTTCATAAATCGGGACAATGTGCACAGATGGGTGACCTTCGAAGGTCTGGAGCATATCGACGCCACCTTCGCCAAAGGTAAGGGCCTCCTCTCCATTGTCGCCCATTTCGGCAACTGGGAGATGATGACCGTGGCGTTTCCCATGATGCGGCAGCCGATGAACATCGTCTACCGCCCCCTGGACAGCCCGATCCTCGAGAATCTCACGGCCTGGGTGCGGACCCGCAACGGAAACACCGTGATCCCCAAGGGCGGCTCGGGGAAGACCATCACGCGGCTCCTCGGGGAAAACAAGGCCCTGGGTATCCTCAGCGACCAGAACGTCTCGGTCCGGGAAGGGGTGTTCGTGGATTTCTTCGGCCGGCCGGCGTGCACCGCCGTGGGCCTCGCCGTGCTGGCCATGCGGACGGGGGCGCCGGTGATTCCCGCCTTCATGCCCCGCATGCCCGACGGCACCTATCGTTTCATCATCCAGGAGGCCGTTTCCATCGACGATACTGGGGATTATGAAAAGGATCTTTTCACCAATACCCAACGTTTCACGAAGGTCGTCGAAGCCATGGTCCGCCGGTACCCCGATCAGTGGTTCTGGCTCCATCAGCGCTGGAAGACGAAACAATGCCAGATGGAATAATCGGCTGGAGAGTTATGATAAATGCAGTTTTTATAAATTCCCTCACGATATTTAACTCAGCGGAACAAGAACCGCCAGGAATTAAGGGAGTCAAAGGGTGAAAGACACAACGGTATGGGAGCCGTTGCGGGTGCGGGGAAACAAACGTCTCCCCCGGGAGGGCATGGAGAGGATCCTGATCCGGGGGGTCAACTGGATCGGCGACGCCGTAATGACGCTGCCGGCCGTCGCGGCCATCCGTAAGACCTGGCCCCAGGCCAACATCTCCCTCCTCGCCAAACCGTGGGTGGCGGACATCTACCGGGAAACGGGAATGGTGGATGAGTTGATCGTGTTCGAGGAACCGGGGAGACATGCCGGGCCGGCGGGCAAGCTCCTCCTCGCCGCCGAGCTGCGTCAACGGTGTTTCGCCATGGCGATCCTGCTGCAGAACGCCATCGAGGCTGTCATCATCGCCCGCCTCGCCGGAATCCCGATCCGGGCCGGATATAACACCGACGCCCGGAGCTGGCTTTTGACCCATGCCGTCCGCCGGAGCCGGGCCATCCGCCGGGTCCATCAGATCTCTTACTATCTGGAGATGGTCAAGGCCCTGGGCTGCCTCGACCCCGGTGACGAATTACAGCTTGACCTCCAGGCCGAAACCGCGTCCCTGGCCGACAGCCTCCTCCCCGAACCGGCGGGGGGAAATGCCCTCTTTATCGGCATGGCCCCGGGGGCCACCTACGGACCCGCCAAGCGCTGGCCGGTGGAACGCTTCACCTCCGTGGCCACGACATTGCACCGGCAATACCGGGAGGCGGTGTTTATCCTCCTCGGCAGCGAACAGGATCGGGAGGTAACGGACACCATTGCGGCGGCCATGCCGGATCGGTGCATGAATCTCGCCGGCCGGACCTCGGTCCGGGAAGTCATGGCCCTCATCGCCCGCTGCCATGTCTTCCTCACCAACGATTCGGGATTGATGCACATCGCCGGTGCCCTGAACGTGCCGACAGTCGCCATATTCGGTTCTACAAATCCTGCGACGACCTCTCCTCCCGGCCGCAGGAATGTCATCATTCGAAAGCCGGTGGATTGCAGCCCCTGTCTGAAAACCGTCTGTCCCACGGATTTCCGCTGCATGAATCTGATCGGCGGGGAGGAGGTAACCGCCGCGATCAACCGGATCATCACGGCTCAACATGTTTCCGGCCTCAGTGTCCCGGTGGGGGAAGCCGCCGGTGCCGGGGGGAAGGACGCGTCTCTCATCGTCTTGCCGCCGGGAGAAGGAACCAGCGAAGCTTAATGTTCATAAAATGCCGGACCCATCCCCATCTTGATCCTCCCCTTGAAGGGGAGGAAATTAATTGGTGAAGGAAGTCAAGCGCATAGGAACGCATTTTCAGATGAAATCCGAGGTGACAAGCGGCATGAACAAGGGTCTTGATAAATCACCATAACCGGGTATGCCGATGCCGAAGAAAACATCCGCCGCGGTCTTTCTGGATCGGGACGGCACGATCAATGAAGAGGTGGGCTATCTGGACCGCCTGGACAAGCTCCGCCTCCTCCCCGGAGCCGGCGAGGCCGTGCAGCTCATCAACCGCAGCGGGATGAAAGTCGTCGTCATAACCAACCAGTCCGGCATCGGCCGGGGCTTGTTCGACGAAGTGTTCGTGGGAGCAGTGCATGCCGAGATGTCCCGGATGCTTGGAGAAGCTGGCGCGGTCATCGACGGCTTCTATTTCTGCCCCCATCATCCGACGGAGGGCATTGGCGGATACCGCCGGTCCTGTTCCTGCCGGAAGCCGGCGCCGGGGCTGCTGCTGCGGGCCGCGTCAGAGCTGGCCATCGACCTGTCCCGTTCCTACATGATCGGCGATATGGCCAAAGACGTGGAGGCGGGACAGCGGGCGGGGGCGAAGGGCATCCTCGTCCGCACCGGCTACGGGAAAGACATGGAGGCGGGCTCTTCCGCCCCGGATCATATCGCATCGGACATTCTGGACGCCGTCCGCTGGATCCTCGGACAGGGCAAAACAAGATGATTGTTATTTTTGTAACTACGGGCAGTTATGGTATTTGCGGAAAGAGATTTATAGGGGACTCGGAAAATACTCTCCGGGAGAAAGCGGACCAATCGGCTTCCCACCCGCGGGCATGGTGGCAAAAAAACAGCAATGGACACCCCCGCGGCAAATGTTCAGGGACAGGGCCATGAACATCCTGATCGTCAAATTGAGCGCCATCGGGGATGTGGTTCACACCCTGCCTTCCCTGGCCGCCCTGCGGCGCCTCTATCCCCAGGCCCACATCACCTGGGTGATCGAAGCGGCCGCCGCAGATCTGATCACTGGACATCCCTGCCTGGACCTGGTCATCGTTTCCCATCGCAAGCGCTGGCAAAGGGAGGCGAAAAGTGGGCGTGTCAGGATAATTATGGAGGAAATAGTTTCTTTTATCAACGAGCTACGATCCAGGCCCTATGACCTGGTCATCGACTTTCACGGCCTTTTCAAGAGCGCCGTCCTGGTCGGATTGAGCGGCGGCATCCGGAAGCTGGGCTACGACAGCATGCAGGAGGGAAGCGGTCTGTTCTACAACGAGAAAATCCCGGAAGACATGAGCAAACACGCCGTGGATCGTTATCTGGACTTTCCGGCCTATCTGGCCGTAAAGGCAGGCAAGGCGCCGGTGGCTGGTCCGCACACCTTTCTCATCCCCTGGGATGAACATAACGAGCAGAATGTCACCACCCTGCTGACGAAAAATCATCTTGACGAAGAGGCCGCCTTCGTGGCGATAAACCCCGTCGCCCTGTGGCCAACGAAGCTCTGGCGGGAGGATCTCTTCGCCGCCCTGGCCGACCGGATCTTGCGGGAGCTGGGAATCCCGGTGGTCTTCACCGGCAGCCGCGACGAGCAACTTTACATTGACGCCATTGCGCAACATCTGCCGGCGGGACGTATCGTCAATCTTGCCGGTATGACGAGTCTGAAGGACCTGGCCTGCCTTTACCGCCGGGCCGCCCTAGTCGTGACCACCGATTCCGGACCGATGCATATCGCCGCCGCGGTGGGGACAGCCGTGGTCGCCCTGTTCGGCCCGACGGATCCACGGCGTACGGGCCCCTACGGTTTGCACCACACCGTCATCCGGAAGGAACTACCTTGCAGCCCCTGCTTCCGGAAAACATGTTCGACCCGGGAGTGTATGGAAGAAATAACGGTTGAAGAAGTTTGGGAAGGAGTAAAGGAAAAACTGGGGCGGGGAAAGTGATGTGGGACGGAAGGTTGTAACTCATGGGGACCGAATAGACCGGCCCCGGAAGGTTTTTTTTAGTAACCCCCATGCCCGTGTCGGGCACAACGAAAGACGAAAATATCCGGCCACTTGTGGATATTTTCACATAAATATACGGAAAAGGAGGAAAATTCTTATGGCTATAGGTAAGGAACTGCTCGAGATTCTCGCCTGTCCCAAATGCAAGGGCGAGATCTCCCTCACGGAAGCTGGAGACGGTCTGATCTGTCAAACCTGCCGGCTTCTTTACGAAATCAGGGACGATATCCCCATCATGCTCATCGAAGAGGCAAAACCGCTTCCCTGATCGCCGCCTGTACCCCATACATAAGGTGAGACAATCACACTCATGTTTATCGTGGCGGTAAAAACTTTTTTTTTATGGCTTCCCTTACCCTTTCGACCGGAATATTTTCGAGACAGCGGCTCCTCCCACTTCCCTCACATCCTTTCCGATGGCAGGGGGAGCAATCCATTTCCGATGTGACAACCTGGTGTTTATCACCCACGGGGGCCCAGTCCCGCCAGTCGGAAGGACCATAGATGGTGATCGTCGGCGTCCCCACGGCGGCGGCGATATGAGGGGCGGCGCTGTCCACACCTACGTGGAGGCGGCTTAAACTCAACAGGGCCGCCAGTTCCCCCAGCGTTGTCTCCCCCGCCAGATTGAACAACACTCCGGAAGTTGTCTTCACCAGTTCCTCCGCCCGGGCGCGCTCCCCCGCCGCACCGACAAGGACGGAAATCAGTCCGTATTCCCGCCCCAGCCAGGCGGCGATTTCCGACCAGCGCTCCAGAGGCCACTCTTTATAAGCCCAGCGGGAAAAAGGGCTGATGGTGACGAATCCCCGGGGACCACCGTTTTTACCCTCGCCCTCCGCCAGTATATCCCGGGCGGCAAGGGCATCCTTCATGTGATCTACGGCCGTCGGGGAAAGAGCGAGCCGCGGCGTCGTCTCCGGGGTGGGGATGCCGAATTGCCTGACGATCCGGAGCGTTTGCTCACTGGCCCCCAGACGGACGCGGATGTTTTCATTGGTGGGATAGACCAGATGGGTAAACAAGCGGTTGCGATACCAGGGAGCGGTCGCGGCCCACAGCGACGCCCGGTACGGGGCGCCCGTCCACCGGGCCATAAAGGCCCCTCGTTCGTCGGAACGAAGATCGAAAACGAGCCCGAAGCGGACCTTGCGGATCCGGACGAGAAAAGGGATCTGCCTCATCAGGCGTTCCACAATATTTCCCGGGTATCTCTCGACCTCGAAAATCCCCGTAATGGCCGGATCGGCCTCCAAAAGAGACCCGATGCCTTTCCGGACTAAAAGAAATATTTCCGCCCGGGGCAGGGCGGCGCACACCGCCTGGAAGGCGGGAAGAGACCAGACGACGTCACCGATATCTCCCAACTGGATGACGAGGACATTACGGAGCTTGCCCGGAAGCGAAAAGCTTTCGCCGATGATCATTGCGGGGTGTACTCGGGGACGATGCCGCGGAGTTTCTCCTTGATGGCCCCGGCGTCATAGGTATCGGCCACGGCGATCAGGGCGTCGATTTCGTCAGCGAGGAGCCGATAATCGCCCTGGTTCCCCTGGATCACCTTGATCTTTTCATGGGCGGTAGGCATTATCCCTTCACCCACGGTGATCAGCTCCTCGAAAAGCTTCTCGCCGGGACGCAGGCCGATGTACTCGATAGGGATGTCCCGCTCCGGCTCCAAGCCGTGGAGACGGATCACTTCCCGGGCCATAGCGGCGATCCTCACCGGTTTGCCCATATCAAGGATGAAGATCTCCCCGCCCTGTCCCATGGCCCCGGCCTGGAGAATCAACTGGGCCGCTTCGGGGATGCTCATGAAATAACGGGTCACCTCCGGGTGGGTAACCGTCACCGGCTTACCCTGACTGATCTGCTGCTGAAAAATCGGGACGACGGAGCCGGAACTGCCCAGGACGTTGCCGAACCGTACCGAAACGAAACGGGTCGCCGAATGTCCCGTCAGCGTTGCCAAAAGCATCTCCGCCACCCGCTTTGCCGCCCCCATGACATTGGTGGGACGCACCGCCTTGTCCGTGGATACCAGGACAAAGCGTTCCGCCCCTGCCGCCATGGCCGCTGAGGCAAGATTGCGGGTGCCGGCGACGTTGTTGTAAATCGTCTCCCGGGGGTGCAGTTCCTGGAGAGGGACATGTTTGTACGCCGCCGCGTGAAAAACCACCTCGGGACGAAAGGACTCCATGGTTATCCGGACCGCCGCCGGATCGCGGATGTCCGTAAGATAGGTCTCGACGGGGATGTGGGGAAAATACTGGCGCTGCGTCATCTCGATCTGGAAGAGGTTGAATTCGCTGAAATCCAGGAGACCGACCCCGGCCGGGTGAAACTGGCAGACCTGTCGGACCAGTTCGCTGCCGATGGATCCCCCGGCCCCGGTGATCAGGATGCGCTTACCCTCATAGGATACCCGCAGCAATTCTCTTTCGAGATGCACCTCCTCCCGGCCCAGGATATCCTCGATCCGGACCTCCCGCAGGGCCTTCACCGACACCTTACCGTCGATCAACTCGCCGATGCTGGGCATGGTCCGGAAACGCTTGCCCGTTCCTTCACAAAAGCGCACGATCCGGCGCATCTGCTCCCCCCGGGCCGAGGGAATGGCGATGAGGATCTCGTCGAAATCCTCCGGGAGGGTACCGATATCCTCCACCTTGCCTATCACCGCGACGCCATGGATGGCCTTGCCCTGTTTGATGGGATCGTCATCGAGAAATCCCAGGGGATGCAATTTCAAACCGGGGTTTTCCAATATCTCCCGGACGGCCTTTTCCCCCGCGGCGCCGGCACCGATGATGAGGAGGCGTTTGTCTTGCTTCCCTTTTTTCGCCAAGAGCCAGAATGTACCGATATTGTTCGTCAACGCCAGCCGGACGCCGATCCGGACGCCGCCGACAAAAAGGAGGGTCAGAAGCCAGTCGATGATGAAGGCGGCCCGGGAGTATCCCCGAAAATGATAGATGTACAGGACGGCCAAAACGAGGATCAGAGAGGAAACCACCGTGGCCTTGAGGACGTTTTTCATGTCTTCCAGGCTCGTGTAGCGCCACATCCCTCGGTAGAGGCCGAAAAGGGTGAAGCAGAGCAGCTTCATGGCCACGAGATAGGGCAGGATATGGATGATCCGCCGCCATTCGAAGTCCGGCAACTGCCCTTCGTACCGCAGGAGATAGGCACAGATATAGGATGCCGCCACGAGGGCGGCATCGATGAGAAGCATGTAATAAAAATGCTTGTTTTGGATGAGCTTCTTCATTTCAAGGTCCGGAGCCGGGCCGCCGCTTCCGCGAGGACGGGGTCGTCTTTGGCGAAGCAGAAACGGGCCAGGTCCTCGCCGCCGCCTTCATGATAGAAGGCGCTGCCGGGAACGGCGGCCACGCCGGTCTCCCGCAGGAGATGCATGGCCCGTTCCTTGCTGTTTCCCCCGGGGAGCCGGGAAATATCCGCCAGGACATAGTAGGCCCCTTGCGGGACCAGGGGGGGCAGGCCGGCATCGGTCAGGGCCCGGCAGATCATATCCCGTTTATAGAGATACTGCCGGGCCAATCCTTCGTAATAATCTTCGCCCAGGGCGTTGAGACCCCGGGCCACCCCGATCTGCAGGGGCGCCGGCGCGCAGACATAAACCAGATCGTTGAAATGACCGATGGTCTGAAGCCAGCGGGCATCGCCCAGGGCATAGCCGACGCGCCAGCCGGTGATACTGAAGGTCTTCGACAGCCCGGAAATCGTGATGGTCCTTTCCCCCAGCCCCGGCAGGAGGGCCGGCGGCAGATGGCGGCAGCCGTCGTAGAGAAAATGCTCGTAGATCTCGTCGGTAAAGACAAACAGATCGTGGTGGACGGCAAAGGCGGCGATCGTTTGCAGCTCCTCGGCGGTAAAGACCTTGCCGGAGGGGTTGGCGGGCGTATTGACGATGATGGCCCGGGTGCGGGAAGTCCATGCCCGCTCCAGGGATTCCCGCTGAAAGGACCAGTCCGGGGGGCACAGGGGGACATAGACCGGCGTCGCCCCCGTTGCCACCAGCGTGCTGATGTGATACCCGTAAAAGGGTTCGAATATGATGACCTCATCGCCGGGATTCAAAAGGGCCAGGCAGGTGCAGTACAGGGCCCCCGTCGCGCCGGCACTGACGACGATCTCCCCTTCGGGGTCCACCGCCATGCCGGTGAAACGGCGCTGCTTGTCCGCGATGGCCTGGCGCAGCTCCACCAGGCCGTCGTACCGGGTATAGGTGTTAATCCCCTGATCCATCGCCTCCCGGGCGCCCTGGCGAACCACCGGAGGAACCTCCGTATCGCAGACCCCCTGGGAGAGGTTGATCCCGCCGACGCGATCGCATTCGATGGACATATTGCGGATCTCCGACTGGAGAACCCAGGCGTGGCGTTCACTCAATCTTAAATTCATTCAACCTCGCTTATTGGCCTTTCAAGTCTTCCCGTAAAATGACCGGACCACCGTGATGACGTAATCCACCTCGTCGTCGGCAATCTCCACGTTCATGGGCAGGGAGCAGACCTCCCGGCTCAAGGCCTCCGTTTCGGGAAAATCCCGATCCTCCAGCTTCAGGGCCTCGTGACGGTAATAAGGCTTGCGGAACTGGGTCAGCACCTCGACACCCCGGGACTTGAGGTACTCGGAAAAATCGTTCCCCTGCCGGGAGCGCACCGTATAGTTCTGATAGACATGATCCCGGCGGGGATCGTCGTAATGGGGCAGGAGGAGATCGGAAAGATCGGACAGGGCGGCGCGGTACCTCGCGGCGATGGCCTGGCGCCGGATTATCCATTGGGGGAGATAGCGCAGCTTCACGTCGAGAAAGGCCGCCTGCAGGTTGTCCAGGAGGCAGGTAAAACCGTGGCCGTGGTATTCCCCGGTCTGCCGGTCTTCACCGTTGTAGCGCATCCGGGTGGCAAACAGGGCGATCTCGGGATTGTTGGTGGTGATGGCCCCGCCGTCGCCGTAACCGCCGAGGATCTTGAAGGGATAGAAACTCCAGCAGCCCGTCAGGCCCCAGGAACCCGCCCGGCCCCATCCGTCGCTGATTTTTTCCGGCGCCGGGGACACCGACCCAGTGACCGTCGCCTTCGGAGCTGCCGCACCGATCGCCACCGCACCTGTTGCTTCGCCAAAAAGGTCCCCGCTCTGTTTTGCCAATTTCTTCCTTCTCCGCCTCGCTTCGTGATGCGCCCCTGTTTCCTCCTGCCTGTCTCCTCCTGCCTGTTGTTGTCTGTGGACTGTATTCGTCCTTTCCATACCGGCCCCCAGGCTCTGGCAGGCGTCCTCGATGACCACGAGGCGGTATCGCTCCGCCAGTTCCATGACCCGCGCCATATCGGCCATGTAGCCGCTGAGATGGACGGGAATTATGGCCTTGATCCGTCCTTCGCCATCCCGGTCCGCCGTCGCCAGGAGTTCCTCCACCCGGTCGCAGTCGATGTTGAAATCCTTCCCCACATCCACCAGGACCGGCCGGGCGCCGACATTGACCACCGCCGAAGCCGTGGCCACAAAGGTATGGGCGGGAACGATCACCGCGTCGCCGGCGCCGATCCCCGCCGCCCGGAGGGACATGTGGAGGGCGTCATACCCGCTGTTCAGACCCACGGCGTACTTAGTCCCCACAAAGGCCGCGAGATTTTCCTCGAACCGTTTCAATTGCCCCCGGTCGATCAGATCGCCCTTGCTCATGACTTCATAATAAGCGGCGTCCAGCTCTTCCTTGATCATCCCGTAGAGCTTCGCCGGCTCCACGAACTTCACTTGTCTATCCATTCCATAACCTCATGCCTCTTGCCGTTTTTTATCGGTTGGGACCTTTACAGAATCTCCGACAAGAAGGAATAATGCAAAGATTCACAGCACTAATTGCTTCCCCGTCAGAAACGATGACGGTATCAGAGGATACTCCGAACGGCCTGGATGATGTCCGTGCTGTTACGGTAATAGGCATTCTCCAGGGCGGTGCTGGCGGGGGCCGGACAATCGGGCAGGGTGACCCGTGCCACGGGTGCCCGCAGGGCCCCGAAGGCCCTCTCCGCCGCGAGGGCGGAAATTTCCGCCGCCACGCCAAAGGACCGCCAGCCGCCGTCGGCAACGACGAGCCGGCCGGTTTTCTTTACCGAGGCCAGCAGGGTTTCTCCATCCAGGGGCTTTATCGTCCGGAGATCGATTATTTCCGCCGCGATCCCGGCCTCGGCCAACAGTTCCGATGCCTGGAGGGCCTCCTGAACCATAAACGACGAAGCCGCCACGGTTACATCCGTCCCCTCCCGGACAATTCTGGCCCGGCCGATCTCCACGGTATAGATCTCTTCCGGCACCGGTTCCTCAAGCCGATACAGCCAGCGGTCGTCGATGAAGACCACCGGATTCGACTCCCGGATCGCCGCCACCATCAATCCCTTGGCGTCATAGGGGGTGGCGGGCATGACCACCTTCAACCCCGGCGCCTGGGCGAACATGCCGTGCAGGGCCTGGGAGTGCTGGGCCGCCTGTTCGCCGCCCCGGTTGAGAATCCCCCAGAAGACAACGGGTACGGGCAGGCTGCCGCCGCTCATGTAATACCAGTTCGCCGCTTCGTTGATGATGGGATCGAAGGCATAAAACATGAAATCCATACGGGGATGGACGACGACGGGCCGCATCCCCGCCAGGGCCGCCCCGACCGCGGCGCCGGTCATGGCGTTTTCGGATACCGGGGTGTCGATGACCCGTTCGTCGCCGAAGCGCTCCCGCAAGCCCTGAGCGGTGTTGCCCACATACCAGGGGCTTTTCACCCCCTGGCCGATGAGAAATACCGCGGGGTCCGCCGCCATCGTCTGATGGAGGGCTTCATTTATCGCCAGGCTGTAACTCAGGATTCTATGCGAAGACATATCTTTCCAGCTCCTCTGTCTTGGGATGGGCGCCGGCTCTGGCAAAAGCGAACGCCTCTTCTACCTCCGCTTCAACTTCCGCCCTTATTCCGTCCAATTCCCCGGAAGAAAAAAGCCCCCCCGCCAGAAGATAATCGCGCAGCAGTATCAGCGGATCCTTTTTCATCCAGATGTCTATTTCCTCCGGGGGACGGATATCGGTATGCTCCCCCTGGATATTGTCATCCGGGCCGACATGGCCTCGATAACGATAGGTCAAAAACTCCAGAAACACGGGACCTGCGCCACGACGGCACTTTTCCGCCGCCGCGGTTGCCGCGTCGTAAACGGCCAGCACGTCGTTGCCTTCCACCTGCCGGCTTTCGATACCGAAGGGTGCCGCGATTTCAAAGATATCCCGATCCACTCGACATTCCCGGACCGGCATGTGGGTGGCATAGTAATTGTTTTCACAAACGAAAAGGATCGGCAGCTTCTTCAGGGCAGCAAAGTTCATGCTTTCGTAAAGCACCCCCTCCCCCGTGGCCCCGTCACCGAAAAACGTCACGGCCACACGGCCGTCCCTCCTGATGACCGACGCCAGGGCCGCTCCCAGGGCCAGGGAGATCGTCCCCGCAACGATCGGCGCCGCCCCCAGCATGCCCACTTCCGGGGCGATGAGGTGCATGGATCCCCCGCGTCCCCGGGAACATCCCTCCTCCCGGCAGAAGATCTCCGCCGCCATCTTCTCCATGGAACCGCCCTTGGCCAGATAATGCCCGTGGGAGCGGTGGTTCCCGAAGACATAATCCCCATCGGTCAGGGCCGCGCAGACACCCACGGCGACCCCTTCCTCTCCGCTGTACAGATGGCAGGGGCAGCGAATTTCGCCGCTGAGGATCGGCGCCACAAAGGTCTCCTCACAGAGGCGAATCCGCAGCATCCGACGGTAAAAATCTTTCAAGAGTTCACGCGAATATTTCACATCTCCTCCGTAATACTTATTGAAATCGTCATCTCAGGCCCCTTCTCATTTCCCGCACCGCCTGGCTTTCCGGTTGAACAACCGCCCGCAGGGTCAGGAAGATGATCTTCAGGTCCATCCAGAAAGATCGCTCCCTAACATATTTAATCTGTAATTTCAACTTTGTCGGTCTGATCAACTCCATATATGCCTGCTCCGGATCCGCGGCCCCGGCCAGGACCGCCCCCTCGTCGGCGTTCCAGATGGAGGCCCAATCGGTGATCCCGGGACGGATGGAAAGGATACCAAGCTCTTCCCCGGTAAACATATCCGTATAGTGTTTTACTTCCGGACGCGGTCCGACGATGCTCATTTCACCCCGAAAAACATTTATCAGTTGCGGCAGTTCATCGATCTTGTACTTGCGGATGAATCTGCCGGTGCGGGTTATACGGTGGTCGTCGGCGGCCGTCGAAGAGGCCCCGCGCTTCTCCGCATCCACCACCATGGTCCTAAATTTGTATATCCGGAACGGCCGGCCGTTTTTCCCCGTCCTCGCGCCCCGATAGAACACCGGCCCGCTATCTTCCCCCTTGATCATCACCGCGACCAGACACATCAAAGGGCTGAACACCACAAGGAGCAGGGAGGAGACGATAATGTCGAAGCCGCGTTTAATCATGTTCGTCCGTTGGTCGCCACGGCATAGATTATCTTGTGATCGCGATCAGGCCGGACAGCGGAAATGGCAACCGGCGGTTCATAGTCGGTCATCCCCTCCTGCAGTTGCGCCGGCAATGCCCGGAGCGGTCCCAGAAAAAGACGCTTGAGATAGGTACGGGCGGCCAGACTGCCGGGGATGAGATTCAGACGGACGGCGATCCGTTTTAACGCCGAGACAACCATTTGCAGGCGGCTTGGTTCGGGGATGGAAAATCCTCCATACAGAACAACGGACGAAAAATCTCTCCTCAAAAGCTCGTAGAGCTCCGGAACGGAAAAATAGCGGTGTGTATAAGGCGAGGGGTGGAAATCCGCCCAGTCTTTATTGACGGTACCGATAATCAACCGGCCGTTGCGGTTCAGCACCCGTTTTGCCTCCGTGACGAAAAGTTCCGGCTTGGCGAGATAATAGATTGCCTCGAATAAGAGCAGGAGGTCAAAGCTGCCGTCGGGAAATGTCAACTCATGGGCATCCAGCCAGATTATCTCCGGAGTCGCCGCAGATTCTTCACCCCTGGCCCAGTCACGATAAATTCCTTTCGCAATCTCCAGATTTACCTCGTCGATGTCGCCCCCCACTACCCGCCTCGCGGAACACGCCAGGTAGCCCAACCCGATGCCGGCGCCGCAGGCCACCTCCAGGACGCTGGCCGCCCGGGCATAGTCAGCGGCAAAGCGATAGCGGTGATAGATACGTTCCAACTGTTCCCGGGTGGCCTTAAGGCCGGGTTTTTCCGTGACGGTGTGAAAAGATGAACCGGATGCCTTCATATTGCCCCGACATTATTTAGGATCGTTTTCACCACCCGGCGGTCATCAAACTCCCGCTCGATTTTTATCCGGGAATATTCCCCCATCCTCTCCCTTTTTCGATCATCATGGAATATCCGTAAAATAGCTTCCTTCAGCGCGCGCGTGTCCCGGGGGGGGATGAGATAGCCGTTGCGGCCGTGTTCCACCGGTCCCCGGCATTGGGGCAGATCGGTAGTGATTACCGGCTTGCCAAAGGCCATGGGTTCAAGGAGGGCCCGGGGATACCCCCCTTCGTTGTAGTAAGAGGGAAGCACGGCAAGATCGCTGAGGGCATAGATATTCTTGACGTCTTTCCGGAATCCCAGCCAGAAGAAATTGTCAATTTTACCTTTTTCCTGAACAAACGCTGCCGGCACCTCGTCGGGATGCCCCCGCTCTTCCGGGGCAATCAAAACGAATTTGATGTCCGGTCGTTCGTCCACCAATGATGCCGCGGTTTCGATAAACTCCCGGATACCCTTCGACCAGATCAACCGGCCCACCATGACCACAAGCTTTTCATCCCCCCGCAGGGACAGCTCCTGTCTGAGTCTGTCCAGTTCATCCCCGTCAATACAGTTTTGTGAATACTCGACAATATCGAGGGCATTGGTTGTCTTTACGACCTTTTCGTCTCCCACCAGCCCGGTCTTCAAGAAGAAATCCATATCCCCCTGATTGGTGAACCAGACGATGTCACTCATCCGGCAGGCCAAACGATACAGGCTTTTAACAATTCCCTGCAGCAGGTGGCCCTTGAGGTCAGACTGCGGCAGGAAAGGTCCCCCCAGTCCCCTCACGGCACAGACGATCTTCTCCACCCCTGCCAGTCGGGCGGCAATCGCCCCCAAGACATTCGGCTTGGTGGTAAAATTTATCAAGACATCAAATTTCTCCCGGCGGCAAATATTATATACCGACCGGAAACAGTCCAAATCCGACCAAGGATCGACATATCTGTTCAATCGCACGGGGTAGTGCCTGATGGCAAGCTTATCGAGCTGGTCGATGTAATTCATCAATACCGGACTGATCGTATATGCTTCGATATGATCCATGCCCGCGATGAACTTCAGGAAACTCTTGGCAAAAATTACGGTGGAAAGGTCGTCAGGACA
This sequence comes from Deltaproteobacteria bacterium, assembly GCA_029561465.1. Taxonomy (GTDB): domain Bacteria; phylum Desulfobacterota; class Syntrophia; order Syntrophales; family UBA8958; genus UBA8958. Next base: position 20,020 of record JAKQIZ010000078.1, read on the forward strand.
AAAGAAGGCGATTTTCATTCATGTTTCCCCACATGGCCAGCATAAACAATATCCATACCCGCTTTGACCACCGGTCGGGATCAAGGGGCAATTTTTCGTCTAAAAGATCGTTTACATACCGCCGGTCGAACAGATCCAGGACAATACCGTCTCTGGTAAGGCAGGCATCGTAAACCATATCCCGCAGATCTTCCCGCAGCCATTTGATCAGGGGGATTTCAAAGCCCCGCTTCGGGGCCAGGGAAATCTCCGCGGGCAAATACCTCTTTGCCAGCGATCTCAGGACCGGTTTGGTGCGGAGGTCGGCCAGCAGGATGTCCCTGGGCAGGCTGAATGCCCATTCGATCAGGCGGTGATCCAGGAAAGGATTTCGACCTTCCAGGCCGTGAGCCATCGTGGCGATATCCATCTTGACCAGCATGTCGTCATGCATGTTCAGAAAGAAATCCCAGGCCATGAACTGATCGAAGGGGGCGTCGGATGCATGATCGGCCGCTTTTGCCGCCAGCACCTGGGGGGAAGATTCCCGGATAAGGGGGCGGCACCGATAGAGGTCCCCTTTCTCCCGCTCATCGAAGCCATCCACGCACCAGGCAATGTAACGATCGTAAGGAGTTTTCCCCAAACCCCGCAGATAACGGTGGGCGAAGGCATATGCGGTGCGAAAATCCCCGGGCGGAGGGAGAATGCGGTTGGCCAAGGCAAAGATTGCCTCCGGAATCAACCGGAAGAGCGCACCGAATTGATCGTAAAACTTCATGGCCAGATGGCGGCGGTACCCGCAAAAGAGCTCATCTCCCCCTTCTCCGTTGATGACCACCTTGACGTATTTTCTCGCCTCGGCGGCGATGCACAACGACGGCACGGCCGAGGCATCGGCAAATGGTTCATCATAAGCCTGGATCAGTTGCGGTAAGAGTTCCCGGATATCAGGTTTGATGGTGAGAACGTGATGTTCCGTTCCGTATTGTCTTGCCACCAGCGCCGCTCCCGGTCCCTCGTCGAACAGGCCGTCCTCGATGGCTACCGTGAAGGTCTGTAATTTCCTGTCCATTTGCAGGGCGGCGACGGCCGTCAGCAACCCGCTGTCCACGCCTCCCGAGAGGAAACATCCCACGGGCACGTCGGCCCGCAACCTGATCCTCACCGCCTCCTTCAGCAGCACCTCGGCCTCGTCGACGGCAGCGGCGAAAGAGATCCGTTCCCGTCTGTTTGATCGGGACAGGACCCAGTATGGCCGGGAGGCGGCGGACAAATCGCTGTTGAATACCACATAATGGCCGGCGGGAATTTCTTCTATACCCCGGTACACCGTTCCCGGCGCCGGCACATAACCGAACGTCAGATAATGATATATGGCTTCCGGGGCCACGGATAAATCGACGTTCTCAAGGACCTTGAAGGCCTTGATCTCCGATGCAAAATACAAGGTCCGAGAGGCAATCATATAGTACAGGGGCTTTTTCCCCGCCCGGTCCCGGACCAGAGTCAGGCGGCGTTCACGGTCATCCCAAAGGGCAAAGGCAAACATTCCCGCCACTCGCGCCAGGGCCGCCTCCGTTCCCCAGTGGCTCAACGCCGCCAGCAGCACCTCCGTATCGGAATGGCCATGAAAGGCAAATCCCTCTTTACGGAGCTCATCTCGCAGCTCCAGGTAGTTGTATATCTCCCCGTTAAATACTATGACAAAACGTCCGCACGAAGAAACCATGGGCTGATGCCCATCCCTGGTCAGATCGATGATGGACAGCCGGCGGTGTCCCAACGCCAGGGCGCCGGCGGCATCGGTCCAGCATCCCTCGTCGTCCGGTCCGCGATGCTTGAGCGCCGCCGCCATTTTCCGCGCCGTGACCGCCAACGATTCCTTACTTTGAGAAAATGCTGAAAATATGCCGGCAATACCGCACATCGCTATCTCTTTAGTTAAGAAGGGATCTTTTCGAGCAGCAAGAGGACTTCCGATGACAGCATCGGAACGACCGGCATTATCTTCCTGATGGCCAATCCTTCCCTATGCACCTCCCGCCGCAATTCTTCCCTCTTCAGCGGATAGGGCGCAAACCGATGGCATTGGTTGGCAAACCTCACCATCCGGCGCTTGAAACGCTGGGCGGGACTATCCAGGCTGTAAGAAAGGATGAGGAATCTTTCGGTGAGGCGGCAAAGCGCCCGGAGCGACTCCGCCCTGATCAGGGGAGGGACACGATGCATGAAACCCAGCACGACGACGCATCCATAGGCATCGTTTTTGAAGGGCGGACAGGTAATGTCGGCCTGCACGAATCCTCGGCATTGTCCCTTTTTGTAAGCATAAACAGCGAGCCGCATCATCTCCCGGGATATATCGGCCGCCACGACCCGGAAGGGAAATTCAGCGAGCGTCTCAGCCAAAACACCCGTGCCGCAGGGAATATCGAGAATGATTTCTTGCGGCCCCAGGTCACATAACCTGAGCAGCGCCGCGACTCCGCGCTTCTCTCTCGCCGTGGCAAAACGGGCCCAAGTAAGTTGATCCGTATGTTGCCGCCGGTATTCAGCCGCTTTGTAACGATCCCGGTAAGCCCGGCGCGTCTGCCGTTCATAATCGCTTTCCGGCACCGAGCCCTTCAACCTCCCTGCGCAATTGTTCCTTATAGAATGGATCGATGTACGTCTTTCGCAAAATCATCTTGATCAGACCGGGCCACGTTTTCAAATCCAGGGCGACATTCGCCAAATACCAGTGTTTAAGAAGCTCCTTGATGATTAGAAGCCCAAGAAGCCTGCTTTGGTGAGGAATCTCATCCCCATAGTAACCGTCAAGAAACCTCTTTTCGTACTGATATCCCGGACTGAGACGCAGAAACAGCAAAGGGGTTCCCCAGAAGATGATCCGACAGGTCACAATGAATCGCGCCAGATCCGCCTCGGGAAAATCCACCTTGCTTTTCCCGGGGTCAAGGATAAAACATCTGCCGTTGCCATCGGCAAGGATATTTCTGATATCCAACCCTTTGAGGGTTAAAGCGGCTCCGGCACCTCCGGTGGGAGCTCCCATCGCTTTCAGGACGCGGTCCAATTGATCCAGAAATTTCCTTTCCCGACCGCGGGACTGGAGTCGGCACAAATATTTATCGATCTTGTGAAAAGTCTCGTACGGCACCGTCGCCATTCTCTTTTCCGAGGCGCGATGGTAAAAACGAACCGTTTTCCCCAAGCGATCGAGGCAATCATCCATAAAATCCGCTTGACCTCGGGGATCGATCCGCTTGCGCAATGCGCAACGACGGAAAGATGCCAATATGGGCCTCCCGGCGACCCTTTCCGTTACAATGGCATTATCGTCCGCCAGATAGGCAACCGGTTTGACAAAGGCCACCGCCAGGCTGTCGGGTAGATCGAGCTTCGCTAACGACGAAAGGCTGTCGTATTCATTTTTCCCGAGGGCCCTGTCCGCTTGAGACAAGGGGCAAATATTCCTTGCTTCCTTTTTATGCAGATCCATTTTGGGTATCTTGACGTAGTATCCTCTTCCCCTCTCGTCACCCCTTTTTTCCAGCCAGAAGCAGACGGAAAAATCATTGATTTCCAACGGCCCGACGCATATTCCGTTGTCGGGATCCGTATTCGGCCAGATCCGCCGGGCCACTCGCCTTGACAGCGAGGAACGGACTTCCGCATTGGTGAGCATAGCCCGTCTATCGCTTTAACCGACCGGACCGGCAAATTCGTGTCTGCATCTCATGTACCGATCACGCCGAAGGATGAAATGATCAGGAAGAGAACTCCTGCCACTTTTCATTGACAAAACCGTACAACGCCGCCGTCGACTGTTCGATAGTCTCGATGCGGGAATCGATTGTCAGGTCGGGAGAATCCGGCGGCTCGTAAATATTGGAGGGAGAAAAACCGATGAGGTTGTTCAGCTTGTTTTCCCGGGCCAGTTTGTATAGCCCCTTGACGTCGCGCCGCATGACGGTGTCAAGATCGGCGGCGAAGAATATCTCATAAAAACGGTCGCCCAGAAGAGAACGGGCATGCGCCCGAGATGATTGGTAAGGGGAGATGATGGGAACCAGGATGATATCGTAACCGCCGCTCGCTTCCAGACAAAGATCCGCGATCAGCCGGTTGTTTTCGATTATATCCGCCACTGAGAATCCGAGCTGGATGTGCAGCCGGTTCCGGACATCATCGCCGTCCAGGATGAGCACCGTCCTGCCGGCTGCCTCCAAACGGCTTTTGACGGCGGTGGCGACGGTGGTCTTTCCCGAACCGGAAAGGCCGGTGAACCAAAACACGAGCGCCGTTTTCATGCCACGAACACTTCCTTCCCCTCCCGCGCCTCCCGGATGATGAGCTCCGAAATCTCCTTGCGCATGAACCACTCCGGAGGGCGCTTTCCCCTGGCAAGCATTTTTCGGCCGGCCGTACCGCTGATGTTGAGTAGATGGTCGTCGCCATGCCGGCATTGTTCCACATATTCGTGGCATGCCTCACAGTAATGCTGGGTAGGGAAAAACAGCGGCACGATCCCGAGATCACCGACGCGTTCGAAAAGTCGCTCCACGTCCCCGGGTTGGTAATAGTCCCCCACCCCGGTATGATCCCTGCCGACAATGAAATGACTGCAACCAAAATTCTTTCGACACAGGGCCGTAAAAACAGCCTCGCGGGGGCCGGCGTAGCGGGAATAATTCTGAAACGCCCCGATCATGACCTTTCCGGGCGGATAGTATTTTTGGATCATGAGCTCATAGCCTCTGATGATGACGTCGAAGTTGTAATCCCCCTTTTTCTTGGGACCGGCGACGGGGTGGGCGAAGAGGCCGTCGCAATGGGTCCGCTCCAGGGCCAGCCTTTGGATATGCTCGTGGGCGCAATGGATTACGTTACGGGTATGGAAGCCGACCACCTTGCTCCAACCCCGGTGCGCGAAGATCGTCCGTACCTGCCGGGGCGTGAGTTCGTAATGTTTGTATGGGGAAGGCAATCTCCGGACCAGTTGCACCGGTCCCCCTAAGAACCATTCGCCCCGTTGGTACAAAAGCGCCACCCCGGGGTGATTGCGGTCCGTGACCCCAAAGGTATCCCTGGCCGTCTGTTCCAGGTCCGGTTTGAAGATCTGTTGGATGTCCATGGTGGCATAGATTTCCTTGGTGCCTTTGAGCCGCAGGGCGACCTTATCCCCGGCACGAAGCTTCCCGGCCATTTTCCCGGGTACCTGCAATACTATTGGTAAAGGCCATATCACCCCGCTGGGAAGGCGATATTCCCTCAATACCGTCTCCATTTCCTCCTTGGTCATAAATCCCGTCAAGGGGGAAAAGGTGCCCAGGGCAATTTGCTCGGCGCTCATCAGGACCGATACATCGACATCCAGCGGGATTAATCCGGCCATTTCTTCCGGCGCCGGGTTTTCCTGCCAGGCATTCACCAGTCTGCCGCCGTGCGGTTCGATCAGCAGCAAGGAGCCCTTGCCGTCTAGATCCGGAAGGAAGGTATTGTTCAGGTGCTCATCATACTGTTGGATCATCTTGCGGACCATCATGGCACAATGCACCGGATAGGACCCGATGGCCGTTTCCGCGGCCAGAACCAAGCCATCCGCCCCGTCGCACAGGGTATTGAAAATGTCGTTTACTTCGGCCCGGGTGGGGTTTGATGATTTGACCATGGACTCCAAGAGGTTGGTGGCCACGTAAACCTTAACCCCCACCTTTTTTGCCCTGCTGATAATCAGTTTTTGCATCCGCGGGATCATGTCGATGGGCACCTGCCGGGACAGATCGCCCCGATCTATGAGGAGGGCATCCGATTTTTCAGCAATCTCTTTCAGGTTACGAAAGCCTGCCGTCGATTCGATTTTCGAGATGACACGGGTGTCCTCACCCACATGGCGGCGAATCACATCCACATCCGCACCGCGATTGGCGAACGACAGCGCCGCGTGCCTGAGGCCGTATCGCTGTCCTATCTCCAGGGCCTGCCGGTCCTTCTCCGTCAGAACCGGCAACAGGACGTCGCGATTCAGGATCGTGACGGCCTTGTTCGGACCGACCCGGCCGCCGATCAGTATCTTCAGCCGGAGGCCCGGAGCGGAATTCTCGACGATCTGGGCCAGAACGGAGTTGAAATCGATGCTGACCAGGTCTCCCTCCACAAAGAAGGAGGCTATATCGGGAGGATAGAAGCTGAGCTGCGGGGCATCGCTTCTTCCCCCGCCGCCGGGGATCAAGAGCATCTCGTTCTCCGGCAGGTGCAGGGTCTCCCCCGCCATGTCGCCGGTCCTTATCTGCGCCCCTTCGGTATCCAGGCAGATGGGCAAAGATGTCCGCTCCTGAATGAAACCGATGATTCCCGGTAAATCATCAATCTTGGTGTGGGACAGGTTGATCCGCAGCAGATCCACACCGAGTTCGGCAAGCCGCGCCAGGGTGTAATCATTCAGGGAAGCCGGTCCCAAGGTGCAGAGAATCTCTTTTTTGTCTTTATGGTCTTTATGGTCTTTATGGTCTTTCTTCAAATCTTCCTTCCTTTCAAAGGTCAGACGGCCTCGTGACGCCCACTGCCCCGACAAGTATGCCCCCGGCGGGACGGCCGCGATTACGAAACCGATCGGCGCGCGGCCCCTAATTGTCCCGGCGCTTCACCTCAACTACATAATAGTCTTCGCAGCGACCGTAGGTTTGGTAGGTCTGCCGCATAAAAAGGATCAATAACAGGAGATAGAATACGAGATAGCCACAGAGGGCGATCTCGAGCCATCCCAAGACGGCCGCCAAAAGAAAAATGAGGGCCTGAAGTCCGCCGGTGGTTTCCAGATTCCGCACCAGGAGGTTGACGAGTTCCTTGATCGACATCCTTTGGTTACGGTCCTTCTCGTCCCACTGGGAAAAGGAGTCTCCGAATCTGATAAACAGCACCCGGTTCACCAGCCGCATGAGGAGCGAAATAACGGCGATGCCGGCGCCGGCGGCGAGGGAAAGGACCGCCGGAACGGAAACGGCAATTCCCATCGAGCCGAGGAATGCATCGAGGCTCCCTTCCGGCCAGAGGAAGACTCCCATGCCGAGCGCGAAAGGCAGAAAGGCGATGAGAACGACGCCGGCGGCATAGTCGAGGAAACCGCCAAAGTTGTCCCGCTTGCGCAGCGCCCTCGCCATGCTGCCATCCGTCACATCGACGGCCTCCCAAAACAGGACCATGACCAAGGCGGCAACCGCTCCCCCGGGACCACCGAATGCTGCGGTAAAAACGATAACCCAGGAAAACAAAAAAGAGGCGAAGGTCACCTGCCGGGGCGTCAATCCCAGTTTCAGCGCCAGCCACGCCAGATACACCCCCGCGGGACGTACCATCATCATCAGTATATAACCGCGGAGGGCCGCACCGGAACCGACATTCCGCTTTCTGATCAGCTCGAGACCGATGTTGTCAGTTGACATACCACTTCTCCGCCCACATTTGAAAATTCATCATCATCCAGATCTTTTCCGCGCGGCCGCCGTGATGCCGATAGAACCCGCTCACTTCCCGTTGCACCTTTTTCTCGTCCAGGATCCCCACCTTCCTGATTTTTTCCGGAGACAGATATTCCCTCACGAACGGTTCCCAGACCCCGCGCAGCCAATAATACAGGGGGATCATAAAACCACGCTTCGGAGCGGAGATAATGTCTTCGCCGACCCACTTCCGGAGAATCTTCTTCAAGATGCGCTTATGCTCCCCATCGCCGTACAGATAAGCCACCGGCAGGCTGAAGGCAAACTCGGCAATCCGATGGTCCAGAAACGGGTCCCGGCATTCCAGGGAGACGGCCATGGACGCCCGGTCCACCTTGACCAGAATGTCGTCCCGCAGAAAGGCCTGATAATCCGTGCGCATCATGGCGTCCACAGTTTCCGCGCGGTAACTGTGGAGATAGTCTCGATCCAGAACCGTATCCGCGAAAAGATCGCCCGACGCCCCGGGGAGAAAGCCGGGGAGCGATGCTTCGGACCAGGCCTTTTCATTCATGAGTCGCAACAGGTCCCCCTCGCTGCGGACTTTCAGCAGGCGCAGCATTTTTTCGTAGCGGGCCGCATGCTGGGGGAAAAAAGACTCCGCCCGGGATATGGCGCCCGGCAGCGATAAGAGCAAGCGATACGGCAACCCGTGCGCCAGGGTTTGGGAAACAATCCGGCGCAAGGCGAGAGGCCATCTTCCCAGCCACCGGTAACGGTCGGCATAAGCCCGGTAGTCTTCATAACCGCAGAACTGCTCGTCGCCGCCGTCCGCCGACAGGGCGACCTTGACGTGCCTTCGGGCCAGCCGGCAGAGAATGTAGGTGGGAATCCCCGAGGTATCCCCGTATGGTTCATCGTAAATATCGCAGAATCTATCCAGCGAGTCCTGCACTTCCTGCTCAGAGACATAATGGACGATCTGTTTTAGATCCAGCGCTTCCGAAACCTTTCTGGCCTTGGCCGCTTCGTCATAGGCTTTCTCCTGAAAACCGATGGTTATATTGAGGATATCGGCATTTGCCTTTTTCCGGAGGATAGCTGAAACCAGAGAAGAATCGATCCCCCCGGAAAGGAACATGCCGACGGGCACGTCGGAGACCAGGCGATAGCGGAAGGCATCCAGAAGCAGCGACTCCAGTTGTTCCGCCGCTGCGGAGAAACTGCCCTGATAGGAGTCCCGGACTATGTCGGCAAGACGCCAGTAGGCCTTCATCGTCATCCGGCCAAAACGGTCTATGACCAGATAATGGCCGGGCAGAAGTTTGTACACATCTTTGAAGATACTGCGGGGGGCGAGGATGTATCCGTTGATGAAATGCTGGCCCAAGGCCGTCCGGTCCAGTTCCTTTACCAGGGTGGGATGGGCGCATAAGGACTTCAACTCCGACCCGAACAGCAGGCGGCTGCTGTCGCAAGAGTAATAGAGGGGCTTGATGCCCGCCCGGTCGCGGCACAGGATCAGTTCCCGCTCGCTTTCGTTCCACAAGGCAAAGGCGAACATGCCGATAAAACGCTTCAAGGCTCTGTCCATACCCCAGCACTGGATGGCATGGATAACGACTTCCGTATCGGAGGCCCCGCTGAACCGGCAGCCTTGCTTAATCAGCTCCCCTCTGATTTCCCGGTAATTGTAAACCTCGCCGTTGAAGACGATGCAGAAGCGCCGGTCCGCGGACCACAGCGGCTGATTGCCCCCGGGCGACAGATCGATTATCGCCAGCCGGGTATGCCCCAAACCAATCTCACCCTGGCAATAAATCCCCCGGGCATCGGGACCGCGGTGCTGCAAGCTGTCGACCATCGCCTCAACATGCGCCTGCTCCACCGTTGCGCCGGTAAAACTGTATTCGCCGCAAATGCCGCACATGATCTATTTACCGAACTGCCAAATGGACGCACCCGTAACGATCGACAGAGAAGACACCGACGCAGGCATCATTTCCGTAAGGTCATCCCGGACCATATATCCTCAAGCTCCCGGACCCTGCCGGTTATCTCGTAATCGGAAAAGACGCGCCGCCGCGCTTCTTCCCCCATATCTTCCCGGAACGACCGGTCCGCGAGCAAGCGGCGAAGCCCTGCGGCGATCATGGACGGATTTCCCGGCTCCACCAGCAGCCCGTTTACATCGTCTTCAATCAGTTCCCGCAATCCTCCCACCCGGGAGGCAATGACCGCCTTGCCCAAAGCCATGCCTTCCAGGACCGCCCGGCCAAAACCTTCGCTCAGGGATGGGTGCACGAGGATATCCATGAGTGAAACTATGGCCAGGGCATCAGGACGCCAGCCCGTGAAGAAAACCATTTCCCGCAAACCCCGCCTCTCGATGAGACCGGTCAGTTCTTCCCGATAATCCTTGTAGGCGTCGATTATGTGGTCTCCCAAGATATAGAGCCGCGTCCGGGGAAATTCATCCTTGACCATGGACAGGGCCTCGATCAGGAAGTGCACCCCCTTGGGAGGATATAGCTGCCCCACATACACGCAATTGACATAACTGCCGTCCAGATCCAATTCCCGGGACAAGGAGGTCTTGTCCCCGCGCTCGATCTCCCGGATCTCCTCCAGATCGATTCCTATCCTCAGGATGCCGATCTTCCCGGCAAATAACGCGACCAGCAGCGGATATTTATCGTCCCGGTTGGCCGCGCAAAAGAAACATATCCGGCTGGCAAGGATGAACCCCAGCGGATCGAGAAGTGGGTTCTGCAGTTCTCCCTTGACATACAAAAAAACGGGGACTCCGGCGAACCGGGCCGCCAGCCCGACGGTAAGAATGCTCCGGATGGAGTTGCAGTAAACCAGATCGATTTTCTTCTGTTTCAATATCTTGCTCAAGTTCCAATTGTAACGGATTAGATCAAAGGCGCTGAGCGTCTTTTCCCAAAAGCCGTCTCGCAGACATTCACCGCCGTAACGGTTCAACCGGCGTGAGGGCGGAACGATCAATGTTTCGACACCCCATCCCGCGCTTCGCCGGGTAAATTCCGTTTCGAAAGAACTCAGCAGCGACAACTGGAAGCGCTTTTGGTCCGTCAACCTGATTATGTAACTTTGGGTCCGCAGGTTGCCCGCGATCTTGCCGAACGGATATGGTTCGTGGATTAGGACCCGGATGGGAGTCATGGGATGCGTCTGCAATGATGTCCGTCGCGGGGGGACATTAAAAACCGATGGTCTTTTGAAGCCGGGAAAGTAACTGCGCCGCCGCCAGTTCATGTCCGGCCGGACTGAGATGGTTGTCCCAGGGATACAGATATAATTTGTCGGTCTCTTCGCGGTTCCAGAAGCCCTCGGCCAGATCGACAAACTCTATGCCGTTTGTTGCACAGAATTTCTCCAGGTGCGCCATGTATTTGACCGAACCGCGCGGAAACCAGAAATAATTGATCGCCGGGATGGAGGCCAGGATGCACTTGATGCCCCTTGCATCACATATGCTTTTAATCTCCGTCAGATACTCGTAGGTCACCTTGACGCTTTCGTCATTGTCCAGGTCGATTTGATTTTTCAGCAAGCGGCTGCCGAAATCGTTTCCCCCTTCCCAGACCACCGCGATGCGATCCCGCAGATAGGTGATCAAAGCGGAACGTTTGATGAGAAAAATATACCTGTAGGGCAGCCATTGAAGCCACGACGGTCTGGCATCCCACCGGCCTTCATTGGTCAGGTTTTGGGAAGCATCGCAACGCACGGTAAAGTCATTCATGTAGAAACCGATGATCACCGCATCGGGCTCGTATTTCAGCCCTTCGGCCTTAAGAAAATCGAGTTCGATAAAGGTCGCCCAGCCGCCGACCGCCGCGGAGATAACCTCATAGTTGGCATTCAGGTCTTTCAGTTTCCGTTCCAGGACCTTGGGATAGGTCTCTTCTCCCCGCACGGCGTTCCCGAACGTAAGGGAGTCGCCAAGGCACATGATCCGGTATGTCCCCCGCTGCTTCGGCACGGGCCATTCATAATCCCGAAAACCATAGGAGTTAGAGCTGACCGGCTTATCGAGGGTATAGGTTCCCTGCTGATTCGGTTTCAATTTGTAACCATAACTCGTCGGGACGTGCATGACCTGAGGATAGATAAAAACGGGTTGATTGCCATAGACGATCCGCAGCAGCGCCTCGAGAACAAGGCAGGTCGCCAAAACTGAGGCCATGAAAAGGACGATGTTCTTCTTCATCCAGCAAATCCAATGACGTCCTTGACCCGGTTGAACCACGTGTGTTCCCGCATGACCCGCTGATGACCTTTCGCGACGATCGCCTCCCGTTCCTCGTCATGCGCCAGATAATAGGTGACCAAACTCTTCAGTTCTTCTTCACTTTTATAACAGACAATTTCTTTCCCGACCGCGAATAAATCTTCGAGGCCATGGACATGATTGACGATTTCGAATGCTCCACAACAGGGGATTTCAAAGGTTCTCGCGTTGACGCCATGCCGCGATTGGGGATGATTGATGTTCAGGACTATTTTGGACGCACCGTAAATCTTCCGCACCGTCTCACCTGAAGCCTTGCCGCGATAATAGTCTCCCACCATTTTATCTCGATATCTTTCCCAGTAATCTCCAAACACCCCCAAATGGAATCCGCTCAAGGCATTCAGGATCTCGATCCTGTTGTCGTAAGGCATCCCGACAAAACAGACATCGAAGGACCATTTCGCCCGCTCATCTTCAGACATATCAAGGTGTTGAAACAGTTCGTCATCCGCGGCCAGGGGCAGATAACTCACTTTTTTGCCGCCTTTTTCGCGCAACTCCTCCGTATAATGATCGTCGAAAATAAAGATGTGATCGTAATCGTTCAGGCTGTTGCGGAAATTGACGTCGCGGTAATCGTTGCCACCGGCGGTGCCGATATAAGTGGGAAAGGGGTTGTCCCACTGATATGAAAGGCAGGGGATGCCGAGCTCACCCCTTAAATATCTTAGGGTTTCGGGGAAAACGGCATCGCCTTTGACGATGAAGGCAAAGGCGGGGGAATGTATCCTGGCCTTGGAAATATATTGCCTGTTTTCTTTTTGCAGGGCGGCCCGAATAAAAGGGTTGCAGATTCTTTTTGTCTTCGGAAACACCCTGCTGAACTTACTAAGCAACCGCTCCAGCGAATCCATCCGCGCATTGATGAATACCGGCTCAAAACCGTTTCTGGCGAAAGCCCGGGCAATGGATCTTTCAATACCGTAATAATCGGTAGAGATCATCAACATCTTTTTATTTTTCATCGTCCGGCGGCCGCCTGCTCTTCATGTACGCAAGGCCTTCCTTCACTCCCTGCGGTTTCAGCCCCAACTCCGTTTCCATCTTGGTCGTATCGAAAGAGGTATCCCGGGGACGGGGAGCGATCTCCGGGAAATAGGAATCCGGCACCGGCTCGATGAGGCGGGGATTCAAATCGAAAACCTCCGCCGTCACGAGGGCAAATTCATAAAGAGAGATATGGTCGCGCCCCGCGATGTGGTAAATGCCGGCGGCGCTGCGCCGGACGATCGTCCAGACCGCCTCCGCACATGACCATACGGACAGGGGCTTGCTGAAGACATTGTCCACCACCTTGATCCCCTTGCCGCTCTCCAGCGACCGGACCCACCAAACCACCGGGTTGTCCCGTTCCCCCGGATAAGGCCAGCCGTACATCAGGATGGGCCGGACGATGGCCCAGGGGACGCCGCTGTTACGGATGACGTCTTCCGCATCGACCTTCAAGCGACCATAGCGGTTTATGGGATTGACGGGATCCGTTTCGGCGTACAGAGGATTTTCGCCGTCAAAGACCGCGTTAGAGGAAATATAAACGACGGCGGCCTGAAAAATCCGGCAGAGCTCGGCCACCACCTTCGTTCCCCCCACGTTGACCATGGCGGTTTCATCGCCATGGGATTGAGCATAATCCACGCTGCCGATGGCCGCCGTATGAATGACCAAATCCGGCCTGGCCCACGCGAATATCGATCTCATTTGTTCGGGGTTTGATACGTCGGCGGCGCGCATGGGGAAAGGCAGCGGCAGCGGCAGGGGACGTTCCGGGTAATAGACGGAAAAACAAGCGATATCCCCGGGGGCAAAATACTGGAGAGCCGCCCCCAGCAACCCCGTGCCGCCGGTGATCAGGATTCTTACCGCTTTATCTTTGTGACCGTATCCCTGCTTCATATCCAAACAACCGTTGACCTTTCCATGTGAAGATTTCCGCTGTCCGCAGCGGTCATCAGCGGCGCAACAATTTTAACACCGCGGTTCTCGTAACGGGACTAAAGTATCTATCCCTTATCTGGCCGCCTATTTCGGCAAACCGTTTTTGGTCCTTTCCGGCCGACGTCATGAAATGATCGAGGGACAGGAGGAGCTCTTCCTTTGTATATGCCAGGCGCCAGATATCCCCGGACAACGATTCCGGCAGGGGATTGGTGGTAATGCCGCGGCGGCTGCCGATGACGATGACGGGAATACCCATGGCCGCGGCTTCGAGCAGGGCGCTCGACGTGTTGCCCATGATCAAATCCGTCTGATTCCAGTATGCGGAGATATTTCCGCCGACAACCTTCAGCAGCGAAGTCAGATGAGCGACATCTCCGTATATCGACTCCAGGCGCATGGCCGGATGGGGTTTCAAAAAAAAGCGGACTCTTTCTCCCGGCCCCGCTTCGATCGCTTCCAGGAGCAAGCGGAGAATCTCCATGGCACTTTGCGCCTCCAGAGGGAGAATGATCAAGACCCGGAAGAAAGGCGCTTCAGTTTTTCTCGTTTCCCCTCTCCACACATTCATGTAACGGAAAGCCGGCGCGGTTTCCACCGGCAGATCGCGGCAGAACTGTCGGCGCTCCTCCATAAGGGCGGGACCGCAGACGGCCAGGCTATGGGGCAAAACGCCGCTGCGGCGCTCCACCTCCGTGGGATAGGCGCACAAGAAATACTTCTGGGTGTCGAACCCCTGATAGCCCACAACCGCCGTCTCGGGGAAGTAGCGGCGCAAGGCCATATTAAATGCCTTATCCATATCCTGGTTCTCAAACCAGTCGATGACGAGCCGCAGGGTCGCGCCAGACTTCTTGAGCCTCTTGACGAGACCGAACTTTAGGATGGCCTCCAGGGAACGGCTGGAGAAGAGATGTTTCAACCAGGCGCGGCGCAACAGGGGGGTCACGTCGATCCCGGAGAGGAGCGCCCGCCGCGGAAACAGGGGCCAACAGCGCAGGGGATACGACCAGGCATGGACAAAGTCGCTGGTCTGCAGAATTTCTTCCTGGATCAGGAAGCGTTTCGTCGCCGCTCGCAGGCGCTCCACCGTCCCGGCAAGATTCTTGAACCTTACCGCCAGGTTTGCCAAATATACATGGTCCTTCTCCTCCTCCTGGCGCAGGCAACCGCCGAAATTCTCATAATAACGGTCCTGGAAATCGCCCGCAGCGAAACTTCCGTCCAGGACGAAAAGCTCGACGAGCGTGCAGTTTGCCGGCAGAGGTCCTTTCCGGGAAGGGAACCTGATCCGGCAGAGCCAAAAACGGTAGATTTGCCGGGCCATGTCTCTCCCGCAATCCCAGGCGCTTTTCCACAGTATCTTTAGGGGTTCGAAAAAACTCTCTTTCGCGACGACCCTCACCGCCGCACCCTGGGCCCGGCAAACGGAACGGATGGTCTTGGCGAGGGGCCTGGATGCCGTTACAATCTCCGCGATGTCCTGGTCCGCCAGCAGGTCCCGGATCAAAACAACGTGGCAGCATTCGACGAAAAGGGAACAGACATAGGTATTGCGGCCGGCGATCCCCGAAACCCACCAGTCGAGATCGTCCTCCTTGCCGATCGCCATTCGGGAGATCATATCATTGTAGTGAACGCGCGTGCGATCCGCCACCTCATTGAGCCGTTTCGCCTGCTCGGGGGTCAAAAGGCCGTCCCTGGAAAGATCAATACGCAAGAAGAAAAACCCCCGGTCGATTATAGGGCGACACAATAATCATGCAGTCCGGTAAGATCGGGAAGAACCGTCACCTCGGGCGGGAAAAAAGAGACCGAACCTGATTTGCGTCCCACAAAGAGGATCCCCGCCTTCCGTGCGCCTTCATAATCCGTCTGGGAATCACCGACCATGAGAACGCAATCGCGGTCATAGCGATGATCGAGACAGATGTCCGTGATTATTTCTGCTTTCGACGCCGGCGAGCCGTGAACGGAAACAAAAAAATGTTCCACCTCCCGGCGCTTGACGATCGCGATCATTTCCGGCTCGGGAGTCCCCGACGCCACATAGAGGTCCTGCGTGCGATAATGGGCGGACAAGAAATCATACGCCCCGGGCACCCAGGGGGCATGGACCACGGCCTCCACGACCAGCGCGGAAAACATCTCCCCCAATCGTTTCTCCTCCCCGGGGCCGATATGGTGTCCCAGGAGGATCTTTTCATAGTAGCGGAATTTTTCGTATCGCGACATGCCGCCGTGCCGCAGGTGATAATCGACGACCTGAGCGACGGTCTCGGGCCCGTATTTTTCATACATACGGGCAAAGGCAGCCGTTTTGACGTCCAGAGATTCCACGAGCACGCCGTCGAAATCAAAAATGATCGCTTCGATCGGCAAGCGCTACCCCTCCACCCAACCAAGTACGGAACATGGCGCCCCGTCTCCCCCCTGGAAGCGCAACGGCAGGGCGATAATCTTCGTGAGCCGTTCTTTAGGTTGGAGATTCCCCAGCGCCAGGTCTTCGAAGATCAGGATTTCTCTTTCCAGGAGGGCGCGATGCGCCTCCCTCCCCTCCTCCCTTCTCGCCAGGCTGGAAACAGACAGGAAATCCACACCCACCGCCCGGAGACCGGAAATGCCGTTTTTTAAATACTCCCCAAGAGCAGGGGAAAGCCCGGGCCCCTGCCGCCAGTAGATCTCCTCCTGTCGCCGCAGGGAAAAACCCGTCTTCACGAGGAGAATATCAATGGGTTGATCCAGGGGCAATTTCGGGGTGACATCTTCCGGCCTTATCAACTCGCCCGGCGGCACCGAGATTTCGATCAATAGCGGCGAGTGGAACAGCCATGTCTCGGGCGGGTAGTGTTCAACGGCGCCACCCGCCGGGAGAAAATGCCGGGGAACATCCACATGGGTGCCCGCATGGCTCGATAGGCCGAGCAGAGTGGTATTGCAGGAGTCGCCCCGGGCCATCGATCTGGGGTGCGTAAAACCGATCTTGTCCCCGCCGCCGTAGAGGGGGGTATCAGGGGCCAGGACATGGGACAGCCAGACGACCTTCATTTAGAGTCCCTCATTGCCGGCCCGAACCGATTTCCCGATAAACCTCCTCGATAAGTTCGAGGATGCCCTGGCCGATGTCGATAAACACATTCGATACCATTTTTTTCCCCTCCCGGGGCGTGAAGCGGTAGGGGGTAATGTCGTAATGGACGGGATCTCTCCCTTCTTTCTTGAACTCTATCCGGACATGTTCATTCATTATCTCCTGAATCATTCTCAGCAATTCCCGGGAGTTCAACGCATGGGTCCCCGTGAGAATCAAGCGCTGATTGATGAATTCAGCGGCCAGGGCGGCAATGCTCAATTGCGCCGCGTCTTTGACATGAATATACTCCCGCCTTTCCTCACCCGTCCCGGGATAGACGATTACCCCGTCCCGCACCGCCTGGGTTATATAACGTTTCATCCCGTTCCATTCCTGGGAGCGAGGACCGTAGAGAGATCCGTAGCGCAGAATCGTGTATTTCAGCGCGTACTGTTCGTAGTATGCCTCGAGCATATGCTCCACCGTCTGTTTGCTTACCCGGTAAAACGAGCCGTGCTGGCTGTAAACATAAATCGTGGAGGCATACATGAGCCGCTCGATGCCCGCCTGGACGCAGGCATCAAAGACATTCGCGCTGCCGATGATATTCTTCTCGAGGGTTTCCCGGGGCGATTCCACGGACTTGCCGATATCGGCGATGCCGGCCAGATGATAGACGTAATGAGCCCCCGCCAGCGCTTTCCGCACCTCCCCCTCGTCCAGGACATTGCCGACGATCATCTCCTGTTCGGGCCGCAGCCACGGCGAAGGACGCACATCGAATACCGTTACGCGGTATCCCCGATCGGTCAAGGCATCGGCGAGATGACTTCCGAGAAAGCCGGACCCACCGATAACGACGACGTTCTTTTTACTCATAAGCATCCGGTCTCCTTCAAACCACGATAAAGGTTGGCCAGGGCCCGCGACTCCATTTCCGCCCTGGCTTCCCGGGCATAGGAACCGATATGGGGCGTCAATAAAACATTGTCGAACGCCAGCAGGGGCCCCGCATACGGTTCCTGCTCAAAAACATCCAGACAGGCGAAACCGACCTGACCGGAGGCTAAATGCCGCACCAGTGCCCTTTCATCAACCAACGTCCCCCGGGCCGTATTGATCAGGATGACCCCCCGGCGGCATGACTTCAGTTCCCCATCCCCCATGATCACCTCCCGGCCGCCGGCATGGAGCGAGATGATCTCGGCCCTTTCCATAAGTTCCGCCCGGGATACCGGACCGGCCCAGGTCACCGCGGCTTGGGGGCATGGATCGTAATAAATCACCTCCGCGCCGAAGGTCCTGGCCAACGTCCCCACCCGTTGACCGATGGCACCGAAACCGATGATCCCCAGCAGCTTCCCGGCCAGCAAAGAGCCCATCTGCTTTTGCCAGCGCGCCTCCCGGAGCCGGCGGTCATGACCGGCGAGATTGCGCAAGGCCGAAAGGATCATGCCCAAGGTCAATTCCGCCACGGCCTGGGTAAGGACGTGCTCCGTGCGGTAAACCCTGATGCCCAAGGCGGCGGCGGCGGCGAGATCCACATTGTCCCAGCCCACGCCGACCCTGGAAATCACCCGCAGATGATCCTTGGCGGCGCCCAGAACGGCGCCATCGATCCTCTCCGTGCCCGCCAGGATGCCCACGGGCCGGTGTCGATCAAGGAGTCCGACCAGTTCATCCCCCGTGAGCACCCGCCCGTAAGGATTCAAAACGTACGGAAATCCCCGGTCTTTCAAGTCGTCCAGGAGTTCCGGGGTCCCGGCGGCAAACGACGAGGTCGTGATCAGTATCGTTCCCATTTCCCCCCTGATCGCTTCATGACCAGCTTCGGTACTGGGCGGCCTTTTCCGGACGCCGGGTCAATATCACCCCCAGGAAACCGTCGAAGTCTTTCCTTCGCCATAGATATTTAGTGAGCTTCAATAATCCGGCCGACGGATACTGGGTATAACAATCCTGGCAAACGATCTCCCAGCCCGCAAAGTTGAAAATCAATCCCCAATCTTCCGGGCATAACTCAAATATGTGGGTGTTTTCGGCATATACAGGATCCGGAGATCTTCGTCGCAGATGATGCAAACCGACCCGGCTTCGCCGCACGTAGGGAACCGTGATCACGAAATAGGAGCAGGAAGAATGGATAGCGATGTCGTGGAGGAAACCGATGGGGTCAAAGAGGTGTTCCAGCGTTTCATAGGAAATGAAAATGTCGGCGGATAAGCCGTCTTTGAGCAGGTGTAATTTCTCCGCCCGACACTGCCGGGCCGCCATCCCCTGCGCCTGGATCTTTTTTACCGCCTCGGGATCGAGGTTCACGGACATGGACCGAATGGCGATGCCCTTCTCCTTCACTAATTCATTTAGATAACGGAGATGCGCACCGGAAGAATCGCCCACGTCGACCACATGGACAATCTCCCTCTTTGCGTCTTGGACATAAATGTCCATGGCCTTCAAGAGCAGCTCCATCTGAAAGGCATGCTGATTTCTCAATTTTTCCTGTAAAAAGACGTCCTGGGGGTTTACCTGAAGAAACGAATACTGATTCGATATGTCGGGGATAATCTCCTCGAGCCTTTGCTTCAATTCCCCGTACCCCCGTTGCGCGCCGCTCGCCCGCAATGACCTGACCAACAATTTGCCGACCAGCCGGCGGATCTGTGTCTGGAGTGGGGATGGTGTTTCCATGGCCGGCTGCAATAGAACGGTCAATCGCCTCCGGCGACGGTAATGATCTCGCCCGTGATGAAATCCGCGTCATCGGACATAAGATATTCAAAAGCGGCGGCGATTTCATTGGTCTTGCCCGCCCGTCCCAGGGGGATTTTGGCGATTCGTTCCTCCTGCTCCTCCTCGGTGCGACCCGTCCGCTGCTGGGGAGTCATGACAAAACCCGCCCGCACCCCGTTGATGCGGACGCCGGTCCTCGCTACTTCTCGCGCCAGACCGCGCATGGCAATCTCCAAGGCCCCCTTGGCGGCGGCATAATGAATGGATCGGGAAGAACCGGCATACTTAGGGGCAATGGAACTCAAATAGACGATCCTGCCGAAGCCGGCGGCGATCATAGACGGGAGGGCGTGTGTCGCCAGGGTGTAAGCGGCCAGGCAATGTTGTCGGAAGATGGTTTCCCAATCCGCCCACTCCAGATCACGCCACCCCTTCCAGCCTACGTCGCCGTGGCAGATGGCCAGGAGGTCCAGGGAGCCAAGCGCTTGGCGACATTCCGCCACCAGCCCGGAACAGGCCTTTTCGCTCCCCAGGTCGGCCTGAAAAATATGGCCCCGGTTGGCATCGATCCCCAGGTCCCGGCAGAGGCTCGCGACGGAACCGGGATTTTTAAAGCAATGCAATCCCATGGTCGTTTCTTTCCGGGCCAGACGGCGGACCACCGCGGACCCGATGGCGCCGGAAGCGCCCACAACGAGACATGACCTTTGCCGCCCGTGCTCATTCTCCATTTTTCTTTACCTGCGTCGCCCGCCAGGGACATCCCCGGCATGCATCGAGAAGATGAGACTCTCCGCGCCTATGCATTTCCCTCGCTCGTTGCACCAGGGGATCATGCCAACATGAATATATATCCCGGTTCCGTACATTTCCCGGGGACAGAAGACGAAAATCATCGTTGTTACAGGGAATTATCGCCCCGTTCCATTCCACGGTCATCCGTTGCCAAAGCTGGGGGCAGGCCCATCCCGGATCGATCAGATTTTCATCCCGCTGCACGGCGTCCTTGTAGTCGATGGCGGCGGCCTCATCACAGCGGTAGCGCCAATAATCACGGTACTCATCGAGATCTACATAGGGCAGACAGACCGTCTGGACCCTGACTTTGGGATGAGAACAGTTCCTTCTGACCTTGAGATCCATCAATGTCTCTATATTCCTCGCAATACGATCATATTTGGCGCCTACCCGCTCCTTTTCAAAACGAACCGGGTCCACACCTTCCACGGAGATGGAAATGCGATCCAGGCCCGCCGCGATCAGTTTATCCGCCATATTCTCGGTAAGCAGCATGCCGTTGGAATTGAAATAGATGTCCACGATTCCCCTTTTCTTCGCATAGGCCACCATCTCCGCAATGCGGGGATTGAGCAGCGGCTCGCCGCGATAACTGAGTTTCACGCTCCATAACTGCCTTTCCTCCCCTTCATCGATAATCTTCCGATATAGATCGAAGTCCATATCCCCCAACTGATCCCGGGAAAGCAGGGGCAGTTTGTCGCAAAAGGTGCAGCGAAGGTTGCAGCGGCTCGAGGCTTCGAGATCCAGGTGCACGGGAAATTCCCGGACCTGGAAGCGGGACGGATATGCCATCCAGCAATGCCGGTATTCGTCATAACGGGCCGTTCTGTCCTCCGGGTCCGACGAGCCCCAGAGGGAATAAAAATTGGCGTTGGCTTGCGCTTGAACTCTTTTTTCCATCCTGGTCATCTCATTTCATAGGGGGTGGCAGCCGCGGAAAACCCCTGCTGCGCCAGCCAGTATTCCACGCCGGCAAGCTGCCATTCGAAGTCCACGTCACACCCACCCCATTGCTGGAGGGGAAAGATCTTCCTCCCCATCCATTTCTGGGGCAGCAGTCCCTCCTCCAGATTATCCAGGCACCGGGGCCGAACGATGGATACCCCCATATCGGCAAACCAGACATCGCCTTGCGAATCGCGGTCACAGTTCAGAGTCGCCGGATCGCCGAAGGTTTCGAAAGGAACGAAGGGATGCAACAGTCCGTCCGCGCCGATTTTCCTCGCCCGCAGCGGGCTCCACATATTGTAGCAGGAAACGGTCACCGCGGAATCGTACTCCTCATTTTTCCTGAGGATTTCTATTCCCGCGTCGATGGTCGCCGCCAGGATCGTCGCCGCGTTGCAAAACAGCAGCACGATCAATTCGATTTCTTTTCCCTCCTTGCCCAAGCTCTCCTTTATGACGCGGTAACCGTGGACGTACGCGTGTTCCCCCAGGGCGGCCCGGGAGGCAAGTTCGGGAGGGCGGACAATGATCCGGGCGCCGTGTTTTTCCCCGAGCGCCATAATCCGTTCATCATCCGTCGATACATAGACCTGGTCCACATTCCGGGCGTATTTCGCCGCCAGGAGGGGATATTCCATCAAGGGTCTGCCCAACACGGGATAAAGGTTCTTGCCGGGAAAACCGACACTCCCCTTTCTTCCCAACAAAAGCGCTACGATCATTTTCCCACCTCCCCGTTATGCGTTCTATGTCTTCCATCTTGCCATGCGTTCCCTGATGCCCGCGGTGACGATGTTCCTTGTCTCGCGGTAGCGCCTGGAAATCCTGCTCAGGAGATAATCCAGCGTCAATGCATACAAAAGAACCACCGAAAGTTTCAACAAGAATAAATATGCCGCGGACAAAGCGACGGCGTCCAAGGAATAGACCAGGGCGAGCACCGCCAAGAGGGGCCACAGGTTGCGGATCAATCCGTAATCCGTCCGGTGGAGCCGCTGCGATATGTACAAGGTGATGAAAAATAGGATCACTTCGGATAATGTCTTGGCCAGGGCGGCGCCATAGACGAAAAAAATCGGGATCAGCGTGTAATTAAAGTAAACGTTGAGGAGGGCGGAAAAAAACAGGGTCACGGGAAACCAGATCGTCTGATTCCGGAAGACAAACTTCAATTGAAAAATGCCGGTGGCCTCAGAAAGGATAATGCTCAATAAAAAAATCGGCACGATCCGATAGCATTCATGAAAGCGGGCATTCATCAATAACTGCACGACTTCCTTGCTGAAAAGAGATATGACAAGGTAGAGGAACAGGGAAAACTGCACGAAGATGAGAAAAGCGTCCTTGATGTCGGACTGGATTTCCCGGTCTTGGGCATCGAGGCGTTTCGATATCTCCGGTTTGATGGCGGTCATCACCGGCCGGGACAAAAATGAATACTGGGTGGCGATATTCACCCCGGCCGTGTAGATGCCCACCGAATTAAGGGAAATCATATTGTTCAAGTAAACCTTATCAATCCGGTCCTGAACCCAGGAAAGGAAATTCAACGGCACCATGGGGAGGGAATAACGCATCGCCTCTTTAAAGATCGAAAGCTTATGCCAGGAAAAAGACAGCCACTCCCGAATCAGCCAGAGCCCATAGACCGTTATGGCCACCTGCACCGCCGCCTGGAGGACGATGACATCCCACACATCGAAGCCCCAGTAACACAGGCCGACGATCTGCAAGGGCATAAAGAGGACAAACTGCACGATTTCCAGGTAGAAGATCTTCTTGTTTATCTGCAAGCTCAAGATGTTATCACTGATGAAACCGTAGATTGCCAAAAGCATCGCCATCAGTACCGGGATATACAGGTAAATCCGGTGGGGAAAGATTATGTCCTTGATAAAGAAATTTACCAACCGATCGATAAACAGGGAAGAAACAACCACGCCCACCGTGGAAAACATCAAGATATAAAAGAGGACCACGCCCAGACATTCCCGGCATTCCCGCCGGTCGCTTCTTTCATAACGATAGATGATCCGGCTGGAGTAAGAAACGAGTCCCATGCTGAAAATCCCGCTCAGAAAGGCCTGGACGACGCTGACCATGGCGATGACGCCGAAGTCCTGGGGGGAAAGATAGTAGGTAATGATCGGCAAGGTCAGCAGGGCGGCGACCTTGGTAAAGATGCGCACCGCGCTCAGCCAGAAGATATTGCCGAGGATGAACTTGTAGCCGTTCAAAGGGATCTTTTGCTCCGGACGGCGTCCCACAGGATGGCGTTGATTTTACTGATATCCTTTTCCGGACGGGAGTAGCGGCGGAGGAAGTCCCGATTCTTCGTCATGGGGTTGCCGTTTTGGACATCCGCCTGCAAGGCCGCCAGCGTCATGGGGAAATCCGCGACGTCGAAAGCGATCCGGATCCTTCGCCGCAGCAGCTCCAGCGCCGCGGCCTCGAGGCGGACCTGGTTTCCGTCCAAAAGGAGGGCGATGGGCTTGTCGGTCAGCAGACACTCCTGGAGAACGGTGGAGGGATAGTCGAGGATGAAGGCGGCGGCGCCGCCAAGAACCTCCTCCAGGGGCCTTGTCTCCATCCGGAGACGATCGCCGGCGCCGATATGGGAAGCATAGAGATTTTCCCGGCCGCGGACGGTTTTCAGTATGAATCGGCCTGAACCCGTATCCCCCACGGCCCGGAGAATCCTTTCCTGATGCCGATATGCCTGAAAAAAGGCGCCGCCGTTGAAGGGATAATGCTGCCAAGTACCGGTCTTGATATTGTCGAGAACGATATAGATTCCCTGGGCCCGTGTATCGCGCTTTGCGGTTGACAGCCGCTGCTCCACTTCCGCAAGATACGGGGAGCCGACGGGAATGATTCCGGCCGGACGGCCGTCGAAAAAAGGGCTTGCCGCCACGCCCTCGCCATAGACGAAAAAATAATCGGCAAGTTCCGCATCGAGATTGAACAGGGGCCAATCGAGATAACCGGCACCGCCCCCCTCCTGGTAGGTCGCCACGGGCACCCCCAGGGACTTCGCCACGCCCATGATCAAGGCGTCTTTCAGATCCATGCGGCAGGCCGCCGTGCAGAGGAGAAGAGGCGATTCATCGGCCAGGAGCTTCCTGACCGCCGTCCCCAACCCGGTGATATTTTTCCCCAGGGAGAAGCGGAGGTATCCTTCCAGGCAGGCGAAGGCAAAACGGCACAGGGAGGCATGGCCGCGAAAAATTCGGTGCCCCGCCAGTTCCTTCTCCGCCGCCCGAAACGCCGCGGCGATGTCCCGATCATCCCCGTCGCCCCCGACGATGCCCGCCGTCCGCACGCGTCTTGAATGCAGGGATTTCAGGGCCACCAGCCTCGGCAGGAAAAATAGTTTGTAAAACTCCCGCTCCCCGCGGCAGTAGTCGGCCCAGACCTTGACGTCATACCGGTCATCGAGAAGGATCACTCCGCCCTGCTTGCCCGCCTTGCCCGCCCCCCGCGGCCAGCTCCGCCAACAGCTCTTCAGCAGCCCCGCCCACTCCCGATAGTCATCCTTCCTGTCCGGCCACGCCTTATTCCTTCCGACCCGGCGGACGGAAACGCCCTCGTGAACCGGCATAAAGACCTTTTCGGCGAGCGCGGGCACGAGGGGGTGTTCCCCGCCGATAATCCGTCCGAGGGCATATTCAGCGGCGATTACCGTCGTACGACCGCCCGCCGCGTGGTTCAGCAACGCCGCGAAAATCAAATAGGAGGTAATGAGGCTGTCGAAAAAAATCTTGACCGGGAAAAAGGCATGCCGGAAAAGATCGATGCCGTGGGCGCGGAAAAAGGCAAGGCGCGCCCGCAGTTCATCGTCGATGACGGCACAGATCTCGTTTGCCAAGGCCATGTTTTCCATCCCGATGGCATTCAGATCCGGCACCTCGACGAGGTCGTCGGGAAACAGACAGCTTATATGGTCTCTTTCCAGGGCCAGCTTTGCCCCCACGGAAAAAGAGACCACAGTGTCATCGGCTTGGCCGGGCCTCATTCCGGCCATGGGGAGCGCCGGTTCGGGAGCGGCGACGACAATCAGATTTCGCTTCTTGTTAGGCATCGGCCCGAGAAATCGTCCCGAAAGGATCTACACGCCGCGGCGATGGTAAACGGTCCGTAAACCCGCAAAGACGGATTCGGGAAGTATTTGCCGGAGATTTACGGCGAACAGCCGGACCAGGAGCGTCTTCAGATACAGCCGGTAATGGCCGCGGCGCCTCAGCCAGATCAGGTAGGGATCGTAGTGCACCTTCGCCACCAGACTGAGGAGCTCCCGGTCGGAAAAACCGGTAAGGTTGATAAACACCCCCCGCCGGTAGCCGAGCACGAATTCTTCCTTGTCCTTGATCAACCCGCGCTTTACGGCGTAGTCCCAAAGGGGCGTCTCGGGAAAGGGGATGGGGGTGTTGATGGAAAAAGACCACGTATCCAACCGTTTGAGAAAATCGATGGTTTCCTCCACGGTGGCCCGCGTTTCCGACGGAAAGCCGACGATGATCTCCGGGATGTTGATGATGCCCGCCTTCTTGGTCAGCAATCCCGTCTCCAGGGCCTTCTCCCGGGTGACCCCTTTCCTGATTTCCTTCAGGATGTCATTGGCCCCGCTTTCATAACCGTAATTGATCATGATGCAATTGACTTCCTTCAGCAACGAAAGGATTTCAGCATCCACGTTATCGACCCGGGCGCTCAGGACAATCAGGGCGATGGGAAGCCCCTCCTTTTTCAGGGCGGCGCAGAACGCACGGATCCACGCTTTGCTGCCCGTGGTCAATTCATCGTTTATCTGAAAGACGTCCACGCCGTAAGTTTCGTGGAGATGCCTGATCATGGCGATCACATATCCGACGCTGTGCTGCCGCAGCCCCCGGTGATGACGATAGCAGAAGATGCACTTATGGGTGCAGCCCCGGGCCGTAATGATGGGAAACATGTACCGCTTCCCGGCCAGAACCTTCCGGACCGACTTGTTGACGTCGTCTTCGATCCGCAGATAGTGGGCAATCCATTTGTCCAGTGTTTCCAGATAATTTTCCATCTTCAGCAGGCCGTAGTGGGGCATGGGGATAGCGTCGAGATCCCTGATCTGCTCCTGATGCGCCGTCCGCCGGAGCTGTCCGTCCCGGAGGAAAGAAATCCCCGCCACCAAAGCGACATCGGCCTGGGCCTCCAGGGCCTGGATGAGATTGGGAAAGGAAATCTCCCCCTCGCCGTGGACCACGTAATCGACGCCGGCCCGGGTGAGGAGGAGATCGGCCACGGAAGCGATCACCCCTCCGGCCACGATGGGAACGGCGGGAAAATCCTTTTTGATCAGGGCCACGAGTTCCTTGCACCGGCCGTAACTGGAGGTGATGCCCCCCATGCCGATCACCCCGGGGGCGAAATCCCTGATCATCCGGAGCAATTCATCATCCCGGAGGTCTTCCTTGACGAGATCGACGATCCGCACCTCGTGCCCCCGCCGGTGCGCGCTGCTCGCCGCATAGAGTAGCCCGAAGGGCACGGAACCGTCCCGTTCCCGGGTCGGCACTTCCATCATGAGAACTTTCATGGCGTCATCAGCTAGCTATAGGAAGTTCAAGGCGCATTGTTTACAGATCTTGTTCCGGAAGTATTCGCCCTCCCGGTGCATCCGCCGCAACGCCTTCATTTTCTTGGCATTCCAGAGTTGATAAACGGACTCTTCCCCGGCATTGCCCATGGCCATCTGCAAGGAATAACCCAGGAGGCAACAGGGGAGGACCCGGCCATCGGTGAGGACCACGACGCGAAACCACGGCTGGGTGCACCGGAAATCGGGATTCTTGATCCTCTTCTCGCCCGGGGCGGGATTCAGTTCCCCCGCGTCGGGAAAGGCGCGGTTGTACTCCTGGATGGCGATGGCATCGACGCGCTCCGTCCAAAAGGCGGTAAAGTCATCCATTTCGTGTTCGTTTTCCTTCATCTTCACGAAACTCACCCGGGTGATGGGGAGTACCTTGCCCAGCTCTTGCTTACGTTTGCAGAAATACAGGATATTCTCCATTACCCGGGAAAAATTGGAACCGATCCGGATCTTGTCGTAGGTTGCTTCCGTAATCGCGTCGAGAGAGAAGTGTATCCGCGTCAACCCCGAATGGAGCAGCGCCTCCGTCTTCTCCCGATCGAGGAGGGTGGCGTTGGTGTTGATCATGATATCGAGGATGCCTTTTTGCTTTGCATAGGCGATGTAATCGAGAAGATTGCCGACCAGCAGGGGCTCCCCTTCCTGGTCCAGGCCGATGGAAGACAAGCCGTACTGAACGCCTTCCTCGATAACCCCCTTGAACAGATTGATATCCATGAGCCGCTGCCGCTGGGGATACCGGTCCTTGTGGGCATGGGTGCACATGATGCACCGGAGGTTGCACCCGAAGATCGTTTCGAAATCGATATGGATGGGATACTCCGGTTCGACGGCGAAGGCCGCCGCCGCCTCGAACCGCTCCCGATACCGGCGGAAATCTTCTCCGAGCTCCTCGCTGAGGATATCGTTGACATTGACGCGGTAACTGAACTGTTCCGTTTGTTTGGAGCTGTCCTGACGTGAGAATTTTTTTTCCATTCCTATAGGTCCCTACAAATCCTTTTTTGCATAGACGATCATCATGTTACCGAAAAAGGCGGGCGTTTCCCGATCCTGGAAAATACATTTCACCAGCTCGATAATATCGCGGGCCAAAGCGGCATAGGGCGTTTCGAGATAGGGATAATTAATGCTCGTAATGCTGAAACCAGCCTTCTTCAGCATGGCCCCGATCGTCTCCGGCGAGAAATAATAGAGATGCTCGCCGGGCTTGACCTGATTGAACTTGGTCCGGAAGAGCACCGCGCTGATGCTGCCGATATTGGGAAGCTGACTTATCCTCAGGACGCCCTCATCCTTCAGCGCCCGGCGCATGCTGAGGAGATCCTCGTAGGGATTCTGGGAATGTTCCAGGACCCCCCGCATCTGGACAATATCGAAATATTTTTCCGGTAGTTCGATGTTGCGCACCTGGCCGGTGATGATGTTCAACCCGAATTTCTCCCTCCCGATCCGGGCGGCGGCGGCGGAAAATTCCGTTCCCCACTTCTCGAAGGTATCCGGCAGGGTCAGCAGGAACTTGCCCACGGCACAGCCGACGTCGAGAAAGCGTCCCCGGCGGGCGACATTGGCCAGGATCTCCTCGATCTCGATCTCGTACATCCGCTGCCGCAGCTCATCGCCGGCATAGTGTCCGTCGTCGAAATAGTCTGCGGAGTAAAAGGCCTGCAACTCCTCGTTGTCCGGACGGGGATTGCAGTATATCAGTCCGCACTTACGGCACTTGACGATATCGATGCCCGCCTTTTTTCCCCAAAATTCGGTTTCACTGCTTCCGCAGAGATTGCAGTTTACATTTTCCATGTTGTCTCCCTGTTCACAGGCCTCACTTGGATCCGACATCCTCCCCCCGGGCCTGCTCCCAGGTCCGCTTGACCTGGCGGTTCAGCTCCAGCCACTCGGGGTGTTCCTTGAGGAGACCGATGATATCCATGGTGGTAAAGGCGGGATTCTTGGGGTAGAGATGCTCGTAGATCGCCTTGATCAATTCATAGTCGGCATACTCGTCCAGTTCGAGGTGCCAGTCGGGATAATGGAGCTCCGGCGGGGCATAGACGTTATGCATCTTGAAAAGCTCCGGATTCTTGAGGATATAGAGGGTGACATGCTCCCGGAACTTCGCCTCCTTCGCCGCGCGATGCATCCGCTCCAAAGCGGCGAAAGCGAAAATCTGCACATCGATCCCGGGAGGATAGGACTGTTCAATGAAATTGCTCAGGTAATCGTAATCGGCCTTCAGAAACACGTCGATGCAGGCGTCGATGAGCCAGGGGTCCAGGAGGGGGCAATCGCCCGTAACCTCCACGATCACGTCGGTCCGATGTTCCCGGGCGGCATGATAGACCCGGGCCAGGACGTCCTCCGAAGAGCCGCGAAAGCACTTCACGCCGTAATCGAGGCAGAACGCGGCGATGACGTCGTCCTCGGCGTTCACCGTCGTGGCCATGACGATGTCCGTAATCCTCCGCGCCCGCCGCAATCTTTCCATCAGCAGCTCGATGGAGGGTTTCCCCAGGATCTCCATCATAGTTTTACCCGGCAGGCGGGAAGAACCCATCCGCGCCTCGATAATGGCATTTACCCTTTTCATGCTCTACATCCCTTCCGTCGCCGCGTATTTCAGTAGTTGATCTTTCTCCGCCAGCACCTTCTCCACCCCCCGGGCGATTTCCTCCATATCGGCAAAGGTCTGGGGCGGCCGGACGATTTCCGTGGAGATCACCATCTTTTCCAGCTCCTCCGCCTGGGGACAGATCCCCCGCTCATAGCTCACCTCCCCCCGGTAAAAGGGGCAGGAAAACGGGCAGCCCTTGTCGCCGTAGCCGATCCGCCGCTGGTAGAGGGGCTGGAGATAGAGGGGTTTCATATAGCTCACATAAAAGTCCAGGCCTTCGGCGTTCAGGGCCTTGACGAACAGGGGCGCATCGATGGGGATGACCTCCCGGTCTATCTTCAGGGCATAGCGGTAATAAACATGGGTGGAATCGGGCCGCGCTCCGGGCAACCCCAGGCCGGGGATGCCCCGCAGCCTTTCGTTGAGGTAGGATACCAGCTCCCGCCGCCTTTGGGTGAGGTCGTCCAGTTTCCGCAATTGTTCCCTGGCGATCGCCGCCTCGATCTCCGTCATGCGGTAATTGCCGCCGATCATGTTGACCAGGCTCCCCACGGCCATGCCCGCCGCAATCACCGCCTCGCCGTGGTTGCGGATCAGACGGAGCCGCTGGGCCAGATCGTCATCGTCCGTCACGGCGATTCCCCCTTCGCCGCATTGAATGACCTTGTTGCAGTTGAGACTGTAAACGCCGATAGCTCCGATCGTCCCGGAGAGCTTGCCGTTGTACAACGCCCCGGGCGACTGGGCGGCGTCTTCGATGACCCGCAGGCCGTGCTTTTTGGCCAGATCCATGATGGGACCCATCGCCGCCGGGTGGCCGAAGATATGGGTGACGAAGATCGCCCGGCTCCGGGCGGTGATCCTCTCCTCCAACCCGGCGGGATCGAGATTGTAATGGTCCAATTCCACGTCGGCAAAAACGGGAATGCCGTTGAAGGCCAGAATCGCCGTCGCCGTGGCGCTCATGGTGAAAGGCGTGATCAACACCTCGTCTCCCGGCCCCACCGCGCAGGCGCCGACAGCGGCAAACAGGGCCGACGTGGCGGAGTTGAAGCTCACGGCATACCGGACGCCGAACTTCTCCGCCCACTCTCCTTCCAGGGCCTTTACCTGCTCACCCCCCAGGAAGTATTGATTGTTCGTCCCCTCGAACTCGGAAAGGATCGCCCTTTCCAAGACGGCCAGGACCGCCTTCTTTTCCTCTTCCCCCGTCGTGGCATGGACGGGATAGCCTTTCGTCCGCAGCGGTTTACCCCCCAGCAGGGCTAATTGTGCGTGCACTTCCCCGGACCTCCCTGTCTTTCTATTTCTTCGATTACCCTTTGAATATCCAGATACCTTTGGGGAGATACGACCGGGATGAGTTCGGGCGCGCCGGCCAGACGCACCAGCTGCGCCACGGCTCCGCCCAGGGCATAACCGATGGTGCTCCTGATCCCCCGCCGGACCCGCCGCAGCTCCCTGGCCCCCGTCTCCGCCCGGTTTTCCCCCGCTTCCCAGACGACGATCTTCAGTCCCTCGTCCAATATCTGTATTCTCCCCTCCGTACAGACGAAATCCATCTCGAAGAGACGGAATTTGTCAAAATCGCAGCTCTGAATGAGGCAAGGGATATCCCCCGGAAACACCAGATAGACATCGTAGGAATATTCCCTGGCAGCGGGGGAGTAACGCCGGTCGAGGACGGTTATCCGCTCCGGCGCCCCCAGGGTATGAATGAGGTAGCCCAGCAGATGGGTCCCCATATTCCGGAGTCCCTTGCCGATATAGCAGTTCACCCGCTGGATGGCCCCGTATTCACCCCGCTGCAGGAGGGATCGGACCTGGAGGTGGGACTTGTCGTACTCCCGATAGAGGTTGATCGTGATCTTCGCGTCGTCCTGTTCCGTCCAGCGGGCGACCGCCTCGATCTCCGCCGTTCCCCGGGTAAAGGGTTTTTCGCAGAAGATCACGGGAACGGATTTCCTGGCCGCCTGGAGAATCTCCAAATGGGTTTCCGGGTGGGTGCAGACGCTCAGGATGTCCAGGGGGTTTTCCGCCAGCATTTGCCGGTAGTCGGAATATAATTTCGCCACGCCCCACTGCGCGCCGAACCGCCGCCGCCGCTCCGCGTCGATATCGGCCCCGCAAACCATCTCCACCGCCGGATGGCGGGCGTAGGACCCGGCATGGGTCAGGCACGGATAAAAGACCTTCGCCCGGGCGTCCTCCTCGTAGAGGGAGGCGATGCGGCCCAGGCCGACAATCCCCGCCTTGATCTTCATTTTTCTTCTCTTAGGCTTTTTGAAAACATTATCGATGATTGTGAATTATGTAAGCTTATCCATTCAATAATAACGACATCGTAAAAGGTCAAAAAATGTTCCATTTGGGACGGCATCGTAAAAAGATCCGCAGGCGAGGCGCGCGAATCCTGAGGAATGAGGCGTACTTGTGCGTACGTCGCAGTGACGAGGGATGAAGCGCAACGAAGCATCCGGACTTTTTACGATGCCGTCAATAATACTAAAATGCTTTTTACATTTAGCAACTAAATCAAATGAAACGTCGAACCATTTTATCTTCTCTTCCTTTTTCTATCTCCAGATTAAAGAAGGCCTCGACGACCTCGATGGGGATCTTCCAGAAATCGATGAGGCGGATGTCGAGATGGCTCCCCGTGAACCGCCGCTGCCGCCATTCTTCGTAGGAGATGCCCGCCGGCGTGTTCGGATAGGGATTGTAGAGGCTTACGGTATAGCCGTCGGCACGGAGGGCTTTTGTGTTCGCGAACATCTCCTCGTACTGGGCGCGATTGAACCATTTACCCCCCAGCATGAGGTAGATGACGCAGTTGATCCCCACCTCCTGAATGACCTTGATCCATTCCGCCGCCCCGGCGAGGCTCACCCGCTTGGTCTTGACCTGGTGCCTTTCGCTGAGGGCGTTTTCCAAGCCCAGTTTGAGATGGGTGCATCCCGCGGCCTTCATCGACCGCAGGAGCTCCACATCCAGGGTATCGTAGCGGCTCTCCACCCGCCAGGTGATGCCGGGGAATTTTTCCGTAACCTCCCGGCAGAACTCCAGGGCCATGGCTTTGTCGGCGGTGAAGTTGGCGTCGATGATATAGAAGTTACGGATGCCATAGTTCTCGTACCGAATCCGGATGTCTTCCATAACCGCCGCCCGGGGGCGGCAGCGGATTTTACCTTTGTTGATCTCCGCCACCCGGCAGAAATCGCAGGTCCCGGCGCATCCCCGGCGCCAGAGGATCGTATCCAGGGAGGGGGGAGAGATTTCCGTAGCCATCGTCTCAAACCGGAAGGGCGGCAGACTTTTCAACCCGTGCTCGGAGAGGAGCCCGCCGTTGATCCGGCCCCGTTGATGGTTTTCCAGGATGGCCGGCAGGAGGCTTTCCACCTCGCCATGAACGATCAGGTCGAAATCCTCGGAGGCCAACCCCACCTCGGGGCCGACGGCGACGATATAGGCCCGGGGATTCACTTTCCGGACGATCTTGGCGATTTTCTGGGAGGAATCCCAATTCCCGCTGTCAAAAGAGGGGTTCAGGATATCCCCGCAGGTAACGAACACCGTATCTGAGCCATGGGCGCGGAAATATTCCTCGAACGCCGGGAAGGCCTCGCTTCCGGCCAGGTGGTCATAGAATTCGACGGAATTGAAGACCATCTGGTAGCGGGTCACATAGTTTTCATGGGGTTCGGAATCGCAGTGGTAGGTCCGGTTGGGGATGTGCAGGGAATCCAGACGGGAGGAGATGAAGGCCGCCCCCATGTTGAGGCGGTTGTTATGGCTCCCCAGAAGCTTGTAGAACGGGGGTATCACCAGGAGGACATCCCGCCGGCCCCCTTGGGCAACAAAACTCCTCCTGGCAATGGGGGCGGCGACGCCGTCCAGTTCCTCCTCGATCATCCGCGTGATCTTTTCCGGAAAGATCATGTTGTTTTCATAGGTGATCCGGATCGCGCTGATATCGGCGTTGACGGCGGGGACGATATCGTACTCGTAGGAACGTCCCACATAAACCATGTCCCGGGTATCCGCGGAAAGGATTTCGCCCAGTTGCCGAAGGATATCGTTTTTGTCCATACCCAGGTCGCAGGAAAAGAGACAGCGGTCGAAACAATCGCCCACGGCGAGCTTGTGGGAGAGGAATTCCTTCTGATAGGCCCAGAGATTGGAAACCACCACGAGGGTGTATTTCTTCTTCAGCGCCGCGAGCAGTTCCATGGCCCCGGGAACCCAGCGTATCTCCCGGGCGTCGTTGTCCATGAGGGCACGGAACTTCTGGATGATTTTCTCTTTCAAAGGCGACCGGGGATTCTTCAGGCTCAGCAGCATGGACGACGTCTGCGACGGGGTGACATTTTCAAAGAATCTTTCCAGAAAGCGGGCCGGCTCCGTCTCGGCAATCAACAGGCACCGTTTCTGCTGTTCCGGGGAGATCTCCTCGCCCGTAATATCCTGGTAAAATATGGAGATAGCCGAATCCTCCGTACCGAAGATCAGGGTTTCCCACAAGTCAAAAACTACAATTTTCTTTTTTTTATCAACCATTTATCAACCTCTTCACCGGCTTATTGCCGGCCACTGAATCTGTTCCTCAGGAACTCCTGGTTTTGCCGCTCCGCGTCGGTCATGGTCTTTTCGTCCGTTCCCAGCATGGAAACGATCATCCGCTTGTATTCCACCAGCATCTTCAGCTCCAGGGGATCGGCGGAAAGGATATGATCCGTGCCGAAATAGGTCTTCGAAAGGGTAATGTGCTTCTCGATGACCGCCGCCCCCCGGGCCACCGCCACCAGGGGCGCCACGATGCCCAAGGTATGATCGGAGTAACCAACCTGGCACCGGTAACGCTCCCGGAGGTAGTCCATGGTCCGCATGTTGACCCGTTCATCCGGGAGGGGATATTCCGATACACAATGGAGGAGATAGAGGTCCACTTTTTTTAGCATTGCCACCGCCGCGTCGATCTCCGCCACGGAGGACATCCCGGTGGACAGGAAGACCTTGTCCGCCCGGTCGTTGACCAGTTTGAGGAGATCATGATCGGTGATATGAAAGGAGGCGATCTTCATGTCCCGCACCCCCAAAGAAAAGAGGTCCGCCGCCTTGGCGGCGTCCCAGGGGGTGCAGAGAAAGGCGATGCCCCGCTGGCGGGCTATCCCGTAGAGATAGCGCAACTGGTCCATGTCGAGCTGCACCTTCCGGAACCATTCCTTTTCCGGATCGCTGTCGGCACAGGCCTCGGCGTCATAGTACTGGAACTTCACATAGTCGGCTCCCGCCTCCCGGGAGACATCGATCATCTTCCGGGCGAGATCCATGTCCCCCAGGTGATTTTCCCCCGCTTCCGCAATGATGATGCACATTTTCCTATCTACCCCCTCAGCCGAAGATTTTTCGCAACCGGACGACGGCCTCGTATTGGGAGACATTATGCCCATGATCGCCGTTTTCCGGATCGATTTCCATGATCAGGGTCTCATCGCCCCGCACCTTTCCCAGCAGTTCCGCAAAATCCACATTGCCCCGACCGATGGGGAGACCCTCCGTGTAGAGATATTTGTCCATTTCGTCAAGGCCATCATCCGGCCGCCAGCGGCAGGCGTCGGAAACGTGAAAATATTCGATGAAACCATTAACGAAGTCCGCCGCCGTCAGATACTCCGCCTGGGCAAGGTCTTCGGCGTAGATGTTGCCGAAGCGTACATCGCCGGCCAAATGCCCGTGGCGTTGCCGCATGTTGAACATGTTGGCCGACAGGACGGCATGGGCCGTATCGAGGAGAAAGCCCACCGATCCCAATCCCAGCTTCCCGACCGCTTCCGCCAGTATGGCCATATCCCAGGGAAAACAGTGATCCAGGGGGCTTACCGCATATTCCGCCCCCAATCCCGGCGGCAGCCACACGAATCCGTAGTTTTCCAGGAGGATCCTCACTCCCTTTGGCGCGGCGAGATCGTTCCACCGGGCCACCCGCTCGATGAATCCCCGCCGGGCCTCTTGCTTGGGGATATCGCGGTTAAATCCGTAACAGCAGTGCATGACCAGTTCGGCGGCGCCGATCCCCTCCGTAAAGGCCAAAACCTTCGTAAGTTTATCCGGATCATCGTCGATGGCGTCAAAGAGGTAACCTGTCTCGACATCCATGATGGGGAAATGGACGATAAACCGGCAGGCCTCGCCAAGCCGCCGCACCCCGGACATAAAAGCCGCCGCTTCCGGATGGAAGACATCCCTGGCGCCGAACAGATGGAGTTCGATGACCGGCGGGAGTCCCAGACGCCGAAAGCTCTCCCGGCGGTCCTGCAACTGGGAGGGAAAGACCGCCGCCTTCATACCGTATTTAAAAGCCAAGCCGGCCTCGCGGGGTTATTCTGACAAAACTCTTTCAAACTGTTCCATAATTGTTTTAACCGGGTCGCCTGACGACGGAAGGGAATGACCGGGGGCATCCCCGCCCCGGCCTGCAAAAACGGCGTCGAGGCGTTCATATAGTTCGGCGGCCGTCGTTACGAGGCGGTCGGCGATCAGGCGGTTGTGGGCATGAGGCGCCTTCCCCGGGCCGACGGGTTGAAAACTGATCACGGGGAGGCCGAGCAGGTGGGCCTCCGTGAGGATCGTGGAGGTCATGCCAATGACGACGTCCGCCGCCTGGAGGAAACGGCATGCGGCGTCCCCTTCTTCAAAGGCCCAGTCGCTGCCGCCTCCCGGAGGGGCGAAAAAATCTACGTAAAGCGCCCGGTCATCGCGGGGGTGGAGCCTGATCCGGAGGGAAAAGCCACCCCGGCCCCGCGCTGCGATGTAGGCGGAGAGGATATTCAGGATGTGGAGTTCGTCATAGCCGTACTTCTCCGTCTCCCCGGCGGCGGCGATGTATTCCGTACAGAAGGTGATCAGCCGTTTGCCGCCTAACCGCAACTCCTCCCGGAGCAGCTCTCTCTCCCCGGCGGCAAGTCGGCGTGCGGCTACCGCCGCGAGATAGGGCGAACCGGCAACGCTGATCCGCTCCCGGGGGACGCCGAGACGGGCCACGTCCGCCGCCGCCGCCTCGTCCGCCACGATGATCAGGTCGGGGAAGACCAGCTCGCCGTTCTTTTCAAATCGCTCCCGGCAGTGTTTCACCATGTCGAGAAGGCAGACGCTCTTCTTTCCCCACCCCCGGGCCGCGCGCCACAGGCGGTGCTCCACGTCCGACGTAGGCGCAGTGCCCGTCACGATCAGGTCGAAATCCTTCCCCAAGCCATCGTCGAGCACCGCCTCCTCGTCGATCACCCGCCGGCAGAGATAATCTCCCGGTTCGATCTCCCGGGGCCCCAGGCAGCCCACGGCGTAACGTTCCCGGCAGGCGCGGAGGACCGGATGGATCATGTTGAAGGAACCGTGCTGGGTCGCCGCGAACAGGATGCGCTTCTTATCCCGCATCTCCGTCCGCATTGCCTTTGTAGTACAGCGGGGGGCACCAGTGATGGCCCGCCACCCAATCGGTGTTGGGAAAATCGCCGCCCTTCTTCATGATCCGGTGGCAGGGGGTATCGTAAACCTTTCCCGTCGATCTCTCCACGGGATCGAAGACGATGTACTTGTAATAACCCGACTCCATCCCGGCGGGAAAGAGGACCCGGTTCGGGAAGCGGGGATCGAGATGCCGCTCGGCGTACGCCCGTTTCCAGGCGACGATCTCGGCCAGCCGGTCCGTCTGGACGCAGCCCAAGGCGGCGGCAAACTCGCTCATCCGGTAGTTGAAACCCGCTACGCCGTAATCGGGTTTCCCGTAATTCCGGTATTGCCGGGCAAATTCGGCAAGGCCTTTGTCGGCCGTTACCAGCATGCCTCCCTCGCCGGTGGAAATCGTCTTGGTGGCATAGAAGGAGTAAACGCCGGCCTCACCCCAGGAACCGGGGCGCTTCCCCCGCCAGGAGGCGCCGTGGGCGTGGGCGCAATCCTCGATCAGGACGATCCCCTTCTTTTTGCACAGGGCGGCGATCGCCTCGATCTCGAAGGCCACGTGGCCGCCGATATGGACCACCCACACCGCGGCGGGCCGATGGGCCTCGATCTTCGCCTGCAAATCCGCGTATGACATGCACAGGTCATGGCGGTTGCAGTCCACGAACTCCACCGCGGCCCCGGCCTTGATCACACTCAGGGGCGTCGCCATGAAGGTGTTGGACGGGCAGAGGACCGTTTTCCCCGCCAATTGGAAATATTCCAGGGCCGCCAGGGCCGCCCCCGCCCAACTGGAAAAGGAAACGGACTCCAGACCGTTGTATTCCGACCATTTTTCCTCGAAGGTCCGGGTGAACCTCCCCTCCGTCCACTGATGGGTGGCGACGATGCTGTCCCAGTACTCATGGAGGGTCTTCAGGTCCTCCGTTTCGAAACCGATGGTAAATTTCATGATCTCATGCTCCTCGTAATTCAGCGACTACGGCCTTGACGGCATCGGCGCCGGCAAAAGGGGCGCCGATGTTGTTTTCCCGGAGATACCTTTCCGCCGCGCGATCCAGGGACGGGGGCATGGCGCCGGAAGCTTCCCGATCACGCAGAAAATCATTCATGAATCTCCCCACCCGGCGTGAGGCGTCGAAATCACCGAAATAATTATAACTTTCTTTCCATCGAGAAAAGTCCCCCACCGTTTTATCCCCATCCGCCGCCCGGATGATTGCCGCTTCCAGATCTTGCCGGCGCCGGAAGATAAACCGCTGTTCACCGTCGCGATAAAACGGATGCCGATACCATCGGGAGCAATCCCAATGCACCACTTTGTGCCCATGGACGGCGCAGACAATACCGGCGGAATTCAGACCGTAACACACGGAAAGATGGGCCCGGGCCGCCGCGGCCAAAGGAGAGGCGGTGGGGGCGAGCGCCTTCAGGCGCCGATCGGCAAGCAGCCGGTGGATATTATCCTGCCCCTCCGCGCCGGTGATGAAGGACGCCATGTCATCCAAGCGCCAGTTTTTGCTTTTGACGATGAGCCCCCAGGAGGGCCGCCGGACGGCGAGGGAGAGGAGCCAACGGTAAAACGCCGCCAGCGTCGCTTCGGTCTGATGGATGTTGTAAGACGCCGACGAATCGAAAACGGCCAACACGAAATCCACCTCCGGCGGGAAAGGCGCCGGGTCTTCGTTTTCGTCCGTCCCGGAGGCGCCCAGCCACATCCCCGCGGGAAGGAGATAACGGCTCGTGTGACCCGTCTGGCGGACAAAATCATATATCGCCTGCCCCCAGACAAAGAAGACGTGAAAGGGAAAGAGGTGGTTTTGGGTCATGACGGTAGGATAATTCGACCAGTGCAGGCCCATGAGGATGCCTCCGGCCGCTTCCACCGCCCGTGCCCACATCTCCTGCCGCCACGATGTGTCGTGATGCTGGATGAGGATGCGGACTTGAAACTTGCGAAACAGCGACGCATAAATTGCATAGTTCAGATTATAGAGAAAAAACAGATAGCCGATGAGGAGCGGATAACGTCGGAGGGCCGTCCACCCCGTGGCGAAAATCCTCGCCAGCCCCCGGAAGGTCATCCCGCTCATCCGCACCGCCGCAAGGAAGTGGGCGTCCACCCATTTGCATCCTTGCCGGTTCAGCAGGCGGATCGTCGCCTCATCGGCCGGGGTGTCGCCGCGAAAGAGGAAATAAACGAGATCGTAATGATGCAGATCGACGTGCTCCCGCCAAAAGGTGAAATCAAGGCCGCTGCTGTGTTCAAATTCCACCCAGATAGCCGGCTTGTCCCCGGTGATGTTGGCACGGACCTTCCCGCCGGTCGACATTCCATATATCAGCAGGGGGATGTAAAGCAGCAACCTCAGCAATATTCCCGGCTTCTCGTTCTTTAACCCGCCGTTTTTGATGATCAGACCGGTCTGCTCGTAGAGGCGGGCGATGAAAATATTCAAGGAGTGATTTTTCAGGTAGATTTCATCGACCAGGGCTTCTTTTTCCGCCCGGCCGCGGATCTTTTCCCGCACCATCTCGATGAAGGCGATCCGCTTGTAGAGGCTGTCGAAAAGAAAACTCCTCACCATGTTCATCTGGGCGGGATGCTCCGGCCAGGCCAGTTCCCGGCCCAGGGTCGCCAGGCATTGTTCGATCTTGTCCCGGACCTCATAGGCCAGCCCCTCCCCCTCCTCATCGCGGCGATCCAGGCAGAGGGACGCCGCCCGTGCGACCAGGGGCAAACCGATCTTTTCCATCAGCCCGATAACAAATATCGGCCCCGGGGAAGCCTGGTGCTCATCGTAATGGACGATCAGGCGGTTTCCGAGGGACCGGAGGAGGATGGTCAAGAGGGCGCCGGGGCCTAATTTCTGGATCCAGAGCGCGCGCGTGGGTTTCATTGCCGGAAGGCTTTGCGTAACCGGGGTCCTTGCCTGACGCCGCCCCCAGGGACCGAACGATGGTGGAGATGCCGGTTTCCCCGCGCAAAAGGCAGGGAAAGACCCGGACATGACGCGAGACCTTTGCAAAACTCTGTTCCCGCCTCCATATTGTCATTCCTGCAAAAGCGGTAATCCAGTATTATCAAGGAGTTCATGGATTCCGGGTCGAGCAGCTCTCCCGCTGCCGCTCGTAGGCGTCTATCCGCCGCAGATCCAGATTCACCATGAGCTCCCGCAGGCCCAGGAGTTCCACCGCGTTGAACCGGCTGGAAATGACCGCCGTGATCTTCGTCGCGTCGCCCAAATCGAGGAGAAAATCTTCGAGCCGGTGGTCATACTGGGCCAGGATCTTCTCCTTGAAGAGGGAATACCATTCCGAACCGGGATAAGGGGTGGCGAAAAAGGGATAGGCCCGAATCCCCAGTTTCTTCCAGGCGACGACATTGCCCCGGATACTGTCAAAGGACTCCTCGGGAAAACCGATGATCTGGTTCGGGATAGGCCTGATCCCCGCCTTCATCGTCTCGATCACGGCCTGGGCATTGAGCTTGGCCGTACTCCCCTTGTCGATGGAGGTCAGGATGGCGTCGGAAAAAGATTCCAGGCCGTAGTCGAGATGGGCGCAGCCCAGTTCCTTGAATCCGCGCAGCAACTCCGGGGTTACCACCGCCGGATGGGCCGTTGTACCCCAGTGAATGCCCCCGCAGGTCTCCGGATCATGATCCCGGCGCTCCGTGATGCAGCGGGGCCGCAGCCCCGCCCGGACCCAGAGGGCGCGGAAGGTGTCGAACCATTTTTTCCTCTTGGCCAGGACGGCGAAATTTTCATCCAGAAAGGAAACGAAATCGATGCCGAATCTCTTCTTGGCCTCCGCGACCATCGCCACGACGTACTCCGGCGAATGGGCCCGCACCTTCCGCTTGGAGGTGAGACACAGCCGCCGTCCCGCCGGTCCTTCCACAATCTCGATCTCCCCGCTCAAGCCGAGATGGAAACAGTACTTGCACCGGTAGGGACAGCCGTAGCTGGCGATCACGCCGAGATGGCGCTTCGCCAGCATGGCCTCCTCGCTCAGCAACAAGCCGCTGTTGCGGAAGTAGATGTCCAGGGGAAACAGGTCCCAGGCGGGAAAGGGCAGCGTGTCCACCTCCTCCAGGAGGGGCCGGCCGGCCGTCAACTGGCAAACGCCGTCCCGGTCTCTATAAATGAGGCCGGGAATCTCATGCCAGTCTTCCTCGGCGGCATCGACCCGGGCCAACACGTCCGGCAAGGTGACATATCCCTCCCCGATCACCCCCAGATCGATTTCGGGAAGCAAGGCCATCACCTCATGCGGGATCGGGGTGAGGAAACCGCCGCCGGCGACCGTCAGGGCCTGGGGACAGGCCTTTTTCACGTACCGCAACACCTTCTTGACGAAGCCGTAGGTGGTGACGAGGCCGCCGATGGCAACCACCCGCCATTCATCCGCCTTCAGTACCGCGAGGATTTCGTCGTCCGTCGGACGCCAGGCATTGGCATCGAATACCTGCACCTGATGCCCCGCCCGGACGCAAATGGCAACCAGTTGCGCCATCCCGAAAGGGACATGGGCGGGTTTTTCGTTTTCCCGAATCACGGGATTGATAAAGAGAATCTTCGCCATGATTATGTGGTCCTGGTTGCTGCGGAGTAGTCCCGACCGTCGTGAAAAAGCGACAGGATCTCGACCAGAGGCCGGAATTCTATCCCCGGGCCGAACAGTATCCCCCCTTCCGTACAGTTGAACGTCGGGGCCGGCGCCATCTGGACCAGCTTGAGAAAGATCTGGGCGTACCAGTAATAGCCCGGATCCGTAAGCCAGGTTTCCCGGAGGTGGGGATTGTAGATATTGACCAGCCCCCGGGCGGGGTCATCGGGGAAAATTTCCTTTAAATGCTCATAGTACTGGGTGTTTTCCGGTTTCGTCCCCGGCGGATAGGAACAGTCCATCCCCACGACGGCCACCGCGGCGCTCCGGAGGATGGATTGCGCGAAGACCCAGGCGGAAGTGCCGACGTTTCCCCCCGTCACCATGCAGGAAACCTTGTTCAGGCGGAAAACCGTCCGGGAAACGCTGTCCGGTCGGTCATAATCGTCATAGAGAGGATTCCACCAATAAAGTTCCATCCCGGCGGCACGGCATCGTTGCGCGATCTCGGGAGAGGAGCTGGTGGCGATGATCAGCTTTATCCGGGACGCGTAACGGTTCACCAGGGCGATCATTTCCTCGTTTTTCCGTTCTTCGTCCTTATGGAGGGCGGGATCGAGGTCCTGACGGCGAAAATAATCGTCGGCGGGGCGTTCCGTCAAGCGGGGATCGCCGAACCAGCGAATGATCCGATGCGGGTCGGGATCGACGGTGAGGACATACTCGGGGATCAGCCCGTTACGGAGACAATGCCCCAAGGCCCCGTCGGCGCATACGATGGGTCCTTCAAAACCGCGGTCCTTGATCTTCCCGATCGAATTCCGTTTGTGGAGGCTGGGGCCCGCCGAGATGACCAGGGCGGGCCGGCGGGGCGCCGGCGCCAATTCCGCCTGCAAGTCCCGGATGGTCTTTTGCAGATAGGGAAGGTTCGCCCGGGCATGCTCCAGACCCCGGGCCGCCGTCTTCCTCAGGGTGGCCTCGGAAAGGAGACGGAACTGTTCTTCACTTAACGTCATCGTCGCCATCCCAGACGAATTGATCCGCCTTGACCACAAAGGCGATGCTGCCGCCCAGTTTTTCCAGGGCCTTGCTTTCGAACACCTTGGTAAAATCGTTGTTCGCCGCCGCGGCGGTTTCGTTGTCTTCCTTGCGGTCTATTTCATAATTTCCCTTCAGCAGCTTACTCATGGATCACTCCTTTGGTGAGCAAAAACTCGGCAAATAAAAAGTCTATCGGTTCGTCGATGTCCACGGACCGTTCCGCCGGCATGACACTCACCCCGGTCTTGTCGGCAATAATGACCCCCTCGTCAAAAAGGGTATCCCGCCGGGTGGCATAGACGGCGCCGTTGGGAATGACGAGTTCCGACAAGGATTGAAAGATCCCCCGCTCCCCCTTCATGGCCCCCGCCAGAAGCAGTTCCGCCCGCTGGTTTTCCCGCCGGCGGAACATCCATTCCGGTCGTTCGGTAACCGTTTTTGCGGTGAAGGACGATTTCAGTTCCTTGTCCGCCAAAAGAACCTCGATACAGGCGTCGATATCCGCGCCGGTACAAAACGGCGTGGTGGGCTGCATGGTGACGGCGATATCGACCGGCCGGCCTTCCTGGGACTCGATAAATTCCACGGCATGCCGGCTGACCCATTCCGACGGGCAGTCCTCCGCCAGGTGGGCCGGCCGGGTAAAGGGGACCTCCGCGCCGTAGCGCCGGGAAATGCTCCGGATCTCGTCGTGATCGGTGGAAACGATGACCCGGCGCAGATGCCGACTGGCCAGGGCGGCCTTGATCAGGTAGGCGATCAAAGGTTCCTCCCCCAGTAATTTTATGTTTTTCAAGGGGATGCGCTTCGACCCCCCCCGGGCGTGGATGATACCGACAATATTTAAATCGTTTTCCATAGCTTCACCATTTGTACGGGATCGTAAAGTCCCCTGTTGCCGCCCGTAAGTCCTCCAGATTCATAAAAACCTTGCGGAAGGCGACGGCCACCTCCTCCATATCCGCGGCCGTATTGGGGCGGTGGATATGATAAAACCAGAGGAAGCGCCGGCGCAGCAACGCTTCGCCCACGGGGCACTGCCCGGGAAGGTAGCGGCGCTCCCGGCCGTAGAGATGGCAGGACCAGGGGCAGCCGTGCTTGCCGTAGGCGATCTTCCTCAGGAAAAGGGGATTTTCATACATGAGCCGGAGATAACCCGAGCCCACCGGGATGCCTTCCGCCCGCAACGCCGCCAGGACCTTCTGCCGGGGAACGCCCGTGGCCGCTTCGTCATAAAGCATGGGAAAGACGTGGGGCACCGTCCCCGGCGGGATATCCGGCCTGGTCAGTCCGGGCAGGTCCGGGAGGCGATCCCGGAGCAAGAGGGCGTTTTCCGTCCGGATTCGGTTGTTCTCCGCAAGCTTGGCGAGTTGCGCCCGCCCCAGGGCCGCCGTCAGTTCCGTCATCCGGAAGTTGAGGCCCA
This sequence comes from Deltaproteobacteria bacterium, assembly GCA_029561465.1. GTDB lineage: Bacteria > Desulfobacterota > Syntrophia > Syntrophales > UBA8958 > UBA8958. Next base: position 64,031 of record JAKQIZ010000078.1, read on the forward strand.
CAAGATTGGTCAGGGATTCGTCATCCCAGGTCTCGTCGGGGATACCTTCCCCGTGATTCCGGATCAACCGGGCCTTTTTGGCCAGCGCCGGATCATTGGTCACGATCATCCCGCCCTCACCGGTCATCATGTTTTTCGTCTCCTGAAAGCTGAAGACGCCCATATCGCCCAGGGTGCCCACCCAGCGGCGCCGGTAGGTCGTTCCCGGCGCCTGGGCGGCGTCTTCCACGACCTTCAGGCCATGCCTCCCGGCTATGGCCAGCAGGGCATCCATATCCGCGGCGTTGCCCAGGAGATGGACCACCAGGATCGCCTTCGTCCGGGGGGTGATCGCCCGCTCCACCGCCTCGGGGTCCAGACAAAACGTCCGTGCATCCACATCGACAAACACCGGCACGGCATTGAACAGCAGGATGCTCATCGCCGTGGCGTTGAAGGACATGCACGTCGTGATCACCTCGTCACCCGGACCGATCCCCGCCGCTCCCAGGGCGGCGGCCAGCCCCGAGGTGGCGGCGTTGACGGAAATTGCGTAGGTCACGCCGAATCGAGCGGCGAATTCCGCCTCGAAGCGCCGGACCGTCCTCCCCCCGAGAAAACTGAAATACTGCCCTTCCAGGTCGGCTGCCGCCGCCGAGGGCATCACGAGGAGCTTGTCGATATCCGGCGTGGGGCTGCCCATGAAACGGGAAAACTCCTCCCTTTTGAGGACGTTCCGCAGCTCTTCCCATTCCCGGTCGTCGATGACCACGGAACTGCGAAAGGGGGTGCGACGCACCGGCGTTCCCCCTAATAATGCCAATTCACTCATAATTCCCCTTTCTATACCTTTGAAAACAGGCTTCGCCGCGGCTCAGAAATCTTTTTCCTTTCCTATCCTTCGACGGCGACCGGCCGGCCGTGGCGCCGCGCCGAGGCTGCCAGGGCTGCCGCGAGACGGAGGGCCACCAGACCGTCGGCGCCGGTGCAGTTCACCTTGTCCTTCCGGCCGCCGATGACCATCGCCATGTCCGTCACCGCCTCCACCAGTCTATCCCGCTCCGGGGGCGCGGGCAATTCCCGCCGCCGCAGCACCTCGTAGCCGTCATATTGGTCGCTGTGGACAAAGGCGGCGCCCTCCAGGGACTCCCCGTTGTCCGAGATCCTGACCCGGCCGCGCGCACCGATAAAATCCAGTTCAAAGACGAGGAGCTCCCGCCGGCCCAGGGCGTTTATCGTGCAAACCGTGCCGTCATCGAGGCGCAACCAGCCGCTGAGATGGGGGTCGTCGCCCCCGCCGGGCAACGCCACCCCGGACACGCACACCGGCGCCCGACCGGTGATCATGCAGACCACATCCATCAGATGGGTGCCGATATTGAACACCTGCCCGGGGTAAACGGCATGCACAGCCCGGATCGCCCCCAGTTCTCCCCGACGCACCAGCTCCTGGACGCGGAGGAATCCGGGGTCCCACCGGCGGGTGTGATTGACGGCCAGGACGATCCCGTGCGCCGCGGCGGCGCGGACCATTTCCAGCCCCTCCGCCGCGTTTGCCGCCAGGGGTTTCTCACAGAAAACCCCCCGCAGCGGGTAGACCAGCAATTCCTTCAGCAGGGGATAATGGCTCTCCGTGGGGGTGCAGATGGAAACGATCTCGGGCCGGCATGCGGTCATCAAACGGCCGATATCATCATATACCGGCACGGCCGGGTAATGTTTCCGAAAGAGATCGGCCTTGTTGCCATCCAGTTCCACAGCGCCCACCAGCTCCGTCTCCGGGCTGCGGGTGTAGGCCGCCGCGTGGCTCCAGGTTCCCCGCCGCCGGCTCTGGAGGTCGAAGCGGAAACCGATGTTGCCCAAACCGATGATGGCCGCCCGCCGGGGTTGTTCACAGGTCATAGTCGCGGATCGCCTTTTTGTACTGATCCCACTGGCCGATGTCCAGCCAGCCGGAATGGATGGGATATACCGACACCTTTTCCCCGGCGGCGATCATCTTCCCGATCAGGCCGTCCATATGCACCTCTTCACCAGCGGGGATATAATCGATCGCCCGGGGCTCCAGGACGTAGATACCGGTATTGATTATCGTATCGTGGCTCGGCTTCTCCAGGATCCTCCGCAGCCGCCCCTCCCCCAACTCCAGAACGCCGAAGTGTATCTTCACCTCGTGGTAGCAGCCGATCACCGTCATGATCGCCCCCTGGTCACGATGCCAGGCCAGCACCTCGGCGACATCCAGGTCCAGGAGGGAATCGCAATTGGCGACGACAAAGGTATCCCCCAGGTGATCCTTGAGGAGGGACAAGCTCCCTGCCGTACCGAGAAACTCCGGCTCATCGATCCAGTCTACCCCGTAGGGCAGTTCCGCCTCCTGGAGAAAGACCTTTATATACTCCTTTTTGTAGTTGAGGGTCAGGATGAAATGCTGAAAGCCCCAGCGGTGGAACTGGTCCATGATCATCTCGACCACGGTCTTCTTGCCGATGGGAATCAACGGTTTGGGGAAAATCCTCGTAAACGGGTCCATGCGGGTGCCCTTGCCCCCCGCCATAATGACCACGCGGTTCTCATGGCGGGAAACCGGGACGTCGGCGCCTTTCTTCTCCAGGATGTCGGTCCACAGGATCACGTCCCGGACCGCCCCGTCCTCGTCAAGCACCGGCAATTGCTCGATCTCCCGGGCGATCATCAGTTCTTTCGCCGCGGCGAGCAGGGCGGGCGCACCCCGGGTAAGGAAGGCGAATTTGCGGTACATGATCTTCGCCACCGGATCGGAAAAACCGTTGCCGCCGATGATCGCCCGCCGGATATCGCCATCGGTCACCGTGCCCACCAGCCGCTGCCGTCCGTCGATGACAAAGAGGATCTTCTGTGCCGATTCGTTGAGTTTCTGCATCGCCTCCTTGATCGTCAGCTCGGGAGGCACGAGGAGTGATTGCAATTTATTCTGTTCCATCCGCCCCTTCGTAAAACCTCTTCTTCAACAATTGTTTGTCCAGGGGAACCGTCTTGAGGGCCTCCTTGATCTTCCCGCTCGCATCGCCATGACCGTAGGGGTTTTCCATCGTCTCGATACTCGCTGCGAAAGCCGCCGATCTGGCACTGCCGATCCCCGCCGCTATCGCGGCGACGGTGCAGCGGGGTACGTCAATGACGTTGGCGGCCCGCTCTCTCCCCTCCTGCCGGGCGCCGATATTCACCACCGGCAGCCGGAAGGAGGGCGCTTCAATAAGGCCGCTCGATGAATTGCCCACCATTACCAGGGAATTTTTCAATAGGGAGAGATAGTACAACTGCCCCAAAGAGGCAAAGAGGGTGCCGACCTCCGGCCGCCGCTCCAGGTACTCCCTGATCATCCCGCCCAGTTCCCGGCCCCCTTGGTCGGCATTGGGAAGGGTAAATAGCCAATATATGTCATCAAAACCACTTACAGCCGTCAAGACGGCGTTTATTTGCTCCGCTGCCGGTTCCACGCCCCGGGTCTCGGGGTGATAGGTCACCACGCCTAAATTCCGCCTGGCCGTGGTCAATCCCAGCTCCTCCCGTAAGGCGGCGGCCGTAAGGAGGGGCAGTCTCCCGATGTTGTCCAGTCCCGGCGCCCCATAACAGAAGACCCGGTCCGGCGCCTCGCCCATCTGGATTATCCGCCGCCGGTACCGGGGCGTCGCGGCAAAGTGGAGAAAACTCAGTTTCGTGATGGCATGGCGGAAATACTCATCGATGGCCCCTTCCGTCGCCTCCCCGCCGTGGATATGCGCCACCGGAATCGCCAGGGGCAGGGCGGCCGCCGCCGCGGCAAAGATCTCGAAGCGGTCGCCGAGGAGGACGATCAGCTCCGGCTGGAGCCTTTGGTATGCCTTGGCCAAGCCGATCAGGCCCAAACCCATGGAAATGGCCACGGCCGCGTCGGAATCGGCGGACAGCAGCATCTCCACTCTTTCGGCGATGGGAAAGCCATCCCTTTCGATCACCTTTACGGTCATCCCGAATTCCGGCGCCAGATGCATCCCGGTGACGATCAATTGCAGCTCCAGGTCGACATCTTCCTGGATCTCCTTCATGAGCCAGTACAACAGGCCGTATTCCGCCCGTGATCCGGTCACGACCGCTATTCTACGCATTTTTCAGATCCTCCCAGGACAGGTGCGCATCCTTCTGCAGATCCCGGACGGCCCGCATGCCGAGGACAATCGCACGGAATTCACCGGCAATGCCCTTTCCAGGCCGCTTGAGGGACAGATCCGGAAGGGCGATCTTTTCGCCCGCCCGGATATCCCTGGTCAACACCAGGCTCCTCCGGACGATGTCCCGGTAGGGGAGTTCCGACGGCGCCGGTTTTTTGATCCCGTCCCCCAGCCCCGCCTCGACGTTTCTGACCGCCCGGACCAGGGCGGCGAACTCGGCGGGCTCCAGGGAGGCCCGGTGATCCGGACCCGCCATCTCCCGGCTCAAGGTGAGGTGCTTCTCGATAACCACGGCGCCCAAGGCGACGGCCGCCACGGCCATCTCCATCCCCGGCGTGTGGTCGGAGTAGCCGACCGGCAGGTGGAAGGCCTCCTTCATGGTCTGCATGGCGCGGAGGTTGACCGCCGCTGGCGCGGCGGGATAGTTGGTCACGCAGTGCAGCAGGACCAGGGGATAGGGGAACGTCCGGCGGGACGGACCGGGGGGGTCCTTTGCCGCCGCCCGTGCCTCTTCCAGCCACTGGACGGCCCGGGCGACCTCATAGAGATAAGACATCCCCGTGGAGACAACCATCGGCCTCCCCTTCCGGGCGATATGCTCGAGGAGGGGCCGGTTGGTCAGTTCCCCGGATCCGATCTTGAATATCTCCATCCCCAGCTCCGCGAGCAGGTCGGCGCTTTCCTCGTCAAAGGGGGTGGACATGAAGATGATATCTTTTTCTTGGGCATACCTCCAGAGGGCCCGATGATCATCCCGGGACAACTCCAGCTTCCTCAACATCTCGAATTGCGATTCATCGCCGCCGGTATTCTCGAGCTGGTACGCCGCCTTCGCCGCGGCGGCGGTCACGAGCTTTTCCGCCTGGAAAGTCTGAAACTTCACGGCGTCCGCCCCCGCAGCCACCGCCGCATCGATGATTTCCCGGGCCGTAGCGAGGACGCCGTTGTGGTTGACGCCCGCTTCGGCGATAATGAAGGTACGGTTCATCGTTTTTCCGGATAGATGCCGCCGGCCTTGATGAAACTTCCGGGCGGTATGGTCGTGTATTCTTTCGATACGGCACAACTTCCGTAAAATGTGCCGCTGCCCATCGTTACGCCCCCGTTGACCACCGCCCCGGTGGCGATATGGCAATGATCGTCGATAACCGCGTCATGTTCGATCAGGGCCCGGGTGTTGACGATGCAATTTTTTCCCACCCGCGCCCCGGCATTGACCAGGGCGTGATGCATGACGATCGTCCCCGCCCCCACCCGGGCATGGGGAGAGACATAGGCCAGGGGGGACCGGATGACCGGGAAATCCGCCCCCATGTCCTCCAGCTCCCCAAACAGTTCCATTCTCCGCCGCGGAGAACGGATATGACCCAGCGTAATCAGCACCTGGGGATACAGTTTGATCAATGCGGGCAGATCCCCATCGGAACCGATCACCGGGTAACCGAGAACGGTTTGATTCCTTTTTTCCAATACATCCACAATCCCGGCCACGACAAAGCGGTCTTCCCGTTCGATCACATCGATGCAGGACCGGCAGTGGCCGCCGCCGCCGATGAGGAGGATTTGTTTCTTCATATCCGCACGCTGCTGGGGATGTTTGCCAGCCGCCCTTCCAGACGGCGGGCGGTTTCCAGGCCATCGCGGCGGCAATGGCGATACATGGGCAGATCGGAGACCAGCGACCAGACAGGCCGGGTCTGGATACCCTTTCCCCGGGAAAAGGCGAGAAAGGCATCCCGCTCCTCCCGGTCCTTCAGGACCAAGGCATTGAGCCAGTAATTGGATTGGGCGTGGGCGGGTTCCACAACGAATTCCATGCCGGACGCCGCGAAAAACCGCCGGTACAACTCCGCGGTGACGCGCTTGTTCTCCCGGACGCCGGCAAAGCGTTCCATCTGGGCGCAGCCCACGGCGGCGTTGATGTTCGGCAGACGATAGTTGTAACCCACCTCATCGTGGAAGAATTCCCAGGTATGCTGCCGCTTCGCCGTGGTGGTGAGGTGTTTCGCCCTGGCCGCCAGGGTGTCGCTGCCGGTGATGATCATGCCGCCGCCGCCGGTCGTCACGGGCTTGTTGCCGTTGAAGCTCAGGATGCCCACCTCCCCGAACGTTCCGGCATGACGCCCCCGGTAAAAACTGCCCAAGGCCTCGGCGGCGTCCTCGACGACGGGAAGCCCATAGTGTCCGCAGATCTCCAGGATGCGGTCGATCCGCGCCGGATGCCCGAAGGTATGCACGGGGACGCAGGCGGCTATCCTCCCCCCCGTCGTCCGGTCGCGGCAGCCGCCGTGGGGATCCGGGCGGGCGTGGGCAGCCAGGAAATCCGCCAATTTGTCGGGATCGAGACCCAGCGTCGTCTGCTCCACATCGACGAACACCGGCCGGGCGCCGCAGTAGGCAATGGCATTGGCGGTGGCCACAAAGGTCAGCGGCTGGGTTATCACCTCGTCGCCGGGGGAAACGCCGGCCAGCATCAGGGCGGTGTGGAGGGCGGCCGTGCCGCTGGAAACGGCGACGGCATGCGCCGCCCCGGTATATTCCCGGATCTTGGCTTCAAAACGACCCACATATTCCCCGACATAGGAGACATAAGTCGTATCTATGCAATCCAATAGATACTTCTTTTCATTGCCCCCAAAACGGGGGGCGTGGAGAGGCACGGGAACCTCGCCCGGATAAAGGGACTTTATGAACGCCACCGTTTTCTCAAACATTATAGATATCCCATTTATAGCGGCGCAGGTTTCCCCCGTCCTGGAACCAGGCGATCGTTTCCCGGAGTCCCTCTTTCAGGTCATATGCGGGCTCCCAGCCCGTCAGGCTCCGAATCTTTTCATTACTGCCCAGTAATCTTTCCACCTCGCTCTTTTCCGGTCTAATCCGCATGTCTTCGCATTCAATGACCGCGGCAGGATCGATTTGGTCTATTATCTCCCGTGCTATCCGCCCGATGGAGATCTCCTGCTGCGAGGCGATGTTTATCTCTTCCCCGATGGCGGCCGGAGTCTCCGCTACGGCAATGAAACCCCGCACGGTATCCAGCACATAATTGAAATCCCGGGTGGGGGACAAATTCCCGAGCTTGATCTTCCTCACCCCCCCCAGCAACTGAGAAATGATGGTGGGAATGACCGCCCGGGCCGATTGCCGCGGCCCGTAGGTATTGAACGGCCGGACGATCGTCACCGGGGTGTCGAAACTGCGATAAAAGCTCTCCGCCATGCGGTCGGCGCCGATCTTCGTCGCGGCATAGGGCGACTGTCCCTGGCAGGGATGCCGTTCGTCGATGGGTACATATTGGGCCGTTCCATAGACCTCCGACGTGGAGGTGATCAAAACCCGGTCACAACCGGACTCCCGGGCCGCCTGGAGGACATTCAACGTCCCCTTGATGTTCGTATCCACATAACTGTCCGGAGAATGATAGCTGAAGGGAATGCCGATCAGGGCGGCGAGATGGAAGACCACGTCGATACCCGCCATGGCCTTGGCCACCCCGTGGGGATCACGAATATCGCCGGCAAAGACATCCAGGCCGTCCCGAAGCTCCTTGGGCAGGGCCTCCAACCAGCCCCAACTGTTGAAGGAATTGTAGAACACAAAGGCACGGACCCGGCAGCCTCGGGACAACAGCGCCTCCACCAGGTGGCTGCCGATGAACCCGTCGGCTCCGGTTACCAAGATGCTGAGTTTTGTCAGGTCCATAGGTAACGTATAAATCTTAATTCATTACGAGGCGTTAAGTTCAATCACGAAACGGCGAAAAACATTTGATTTGCCGCTTGCGAACCATCTTTCCGCAGCTACACAAAGCTCACGGCATCGTAAAAAGTCCGGATGCTTCGTTGCGCTTCATCCCTCGTCACGGCGACGTACGTCCCAGTACGCCTCATTCCTCAGGATTCGCGCGCCTCGCCTGCGGATCTTTTTACGATGCCGTCCCAAATGGAACATTTTTTGCGCTTTTTACGATGTCATCAAAGCTCACCGGGCACATTTACGGGGATGACGAAATTTCGTCACTATATAACTTACTGATATTATTGAATAATTAAATATTAATCAAAAAATTTGCCCAGTCACTAACTGACCATCGGTCAGGATAGTTCCCGGATGGGTCCCGCTGCGCCGGGGTCCTCGGAAGGGTTTTCAAAGGCATCCAGGGCCTCCCGGAGGCCGGCGACGGCATCGTTGAGCGCCGCCAGATCCGCGTCGGACCAGTCGGCGATCTCCGCCTTGTCCAGCCGCTCCCTCGTTTTCTCCAGGAGGGCGCAGAGAACGCCCGCCGGCGTCTTCACTTCCCGGGGTCTTTTCCCCTCCCGTTCCTTCTGGAGGCGCTCCTTGAGTTTTTCAAAGGCCGACCGCATGCCCCGCTCCTGCTTCTTCCGGGATATCTCCACGAGGTCCGATTTCGGGATGTCGGTGTTGCCCCGGCATTCGTCGCGGATCTCCGGGGGCAGGCGATTGATGAGGAGCATCTCGTTGATCGTCGTCCGGGGCTTGCCGATGACCCCGGCCAGTTGCTCCTGGGTGTAGTTTTGTTCATCCATGAGGCGTTTCAAGGCCTCCGCCTCCTCCACGGCGGTGAGGTCCTGGCGGAGGAGGTTCTCCACCAGGGCGATCTCGGCGTGGTTCCCCTCCACGCAGATCCCGGGGATGACGTGGAGGCCGGCCATCTTCGCCGCTGCCAGGCGCCTCTCCCCCGCCACGATGATGACCCAGCCCTGATCTCCCGATCGGAAGAGGACCGGCTCCAGGATGCCGTGGGTCCGGATGGAGGCGGCCAGTTCCTCCAGGCCCTGGGGATCCATGTATTTGCGGGGCTGATTCGGATCGTTCTTGAAATCGATAACCGGAACCTCATAAAGCTTACCGCGTTCATATGTCATGGCGCTTATCCCTCCTTTCGCTTGTCGTTGCCGGTCCCGGTCCGCGCCCCGTCACGTCGCCCTCCCCGGCGGCGGCATCAGCGGTCGCCGGGGAGGGCACCCGCTTTCACTTCGACCGGCAAACAGGTCCTGGATAACGTCGGCATCGTCGCCACGGCGGGGGCCGGGGCGATGGCCCCGCCGGTGCCGATAACCGCTATATATTTCCGTTGCCCCCTAAGTCAATCCTTTCCATAGGCATGTCTCCTCAGGCAACCGCCGCCCGCCGCAGGATCGCCGCCGCCCGCTCCTGGGCGGGATCGAGGTTGTAGATTTCCGGCTCGATATCCACAAGCAGAGAGTTTTGCATAACTGCGGAAAAATGGTTCGCAAGCGGCGAAACAAATGTTTTTCGCCATTTCGTGATTGAACTTAACGCCTGGTTATGAATAAGATTCATACGTTACCCATTCAGAAGCGAAAAAGATTTCTGAGCCGTGGCGAAGCCATTTTTCAAAGGTCTCAAGCACCGGCGTCGCCCCCAGCAGGCTGATGACTTCCGCCGTGGCCACGAAGGTGAACGGGGTGGTGAAGACGGCGTTGCCGGGACCGATGCCGTAAGCCATCGGGGCCATGAGCAGGGCATCCGTGCCGGAGGCGCAACTCACGGCGTGCCGGACGCCGGCATAAGCCGTCAGTCCGTCGAGGAAGGTTCATCCTGCAGGGAAGTCATCTGGATGGCTTTGGTCATGGGTTACCTTTATAAAAACGGACGCACTCTTCATCCATTCATGACGACATCGTAATAAGTCAAAAAATGTCCCATTTGGGACGGCATCGTAAAAAGATCCGCAGGCGAGGCGCGCGAATCCTGAGGAATGAGGCGTACTTGGACGTACGTCACAGTGACGAGGGATGAAGCGCTTTCGAAGCATCCGGACTTTTTACGATGCCGTCATTCATGGAAGGGTGCCGTTTTCTTCGATCAACTCTTCTAATGTACGGAAGAACCGGTCACAATATGCTGCCCGCCTCCGCACCCTATCGGCATCGAGCATCGCCAGAATCTTGGGCCCATGGCGAATCTTGTGATATTCACCTTTTTGTGTGTTTAGCGTCGCGTCGCTCAGCGCCTGATACACATCCCTTTTATCGACCTCTTCCATGTTTGACCGGCGCGGCAAGGCATTCCTGTTAAATCCTGCACCATAAAACCGCGTCAAGGCGCCCCGGTCTGAAAGGAGCCAGGTTTCCATCACCTGTACCATCAGATGCACAAGCTTTGGGGACATGCCTTCCACATCGAAGCCCCCATTCCTCTTTAAGTAGTCCAAAGGCGGCAACAACAACGGCCCGTCGGAATCGACCAAGAGGATATTAGCGGCGTCACGATGCCTTTCGAGAGCGTTCTGGTAGTCTTCCACGGCATTTCGGGTAGAGCCACAGGCGATAATATTCCAGCGCACACGCTGCGTCCTGGCCTTCTCTCGCACACTGGACAAAAACTTGCTGAAACCCTCTCGGAGAGCGGCCTTGCCGCTACGCTGATCCCCGCCACCCTCTACGTAAATCCTGATCTCGCCTACCATATCTCACTCACCAACGTTTTCCCCCGATCTCCCCCATGCGCCAAATCTCTCCCAAGGCGTACTTCTTGAGCCAGTTCCCAAGGTCCTTGCGATCTAAGCGCTTCACGGTGGTGCCACCATCCTCCTTGTCGCAAACCAGAACCGCTTCAGGCGTATCCGTCAGACTGTCCACAAGGATGTCGGACTGGGTCGTAACGATCAGTTGCATGCGCTGGGATGCTTCGATCATCAGTGCCGCAAGGGACGGGAGAATGTCCGGATGTAATCCCAATTCCGGGTCCTCGATGCAAACCAGCGGCGGGGGCTCCGGATGGCACAATATGGCTAGTAAAGACAGGTACCGAAGCGTGCCGTCCGACAGACGGGTGGCCGGCACCGGCGTGATCAATCCTCTTTCATGAAGGAAAACCTGCACGGTCCCCGCATGAATCTTAACGGAAACATCCTCGAACGGCTCGTGAAATTCCTTCATCTTATCCAGGAAAAGCTTTCTCAGGCCAGATCGATGCTCCAGATGGTTGATGACCAGCCCAAGATTGGCGGAATTTTCCAAAAGGATATCCTCAGGCAGCTTCGTTTCTTGAGGCATGCGGGCCGAGGTAAAGCGTCCGATGGTCCAGTCTCGATAGATCATGATTCTAGCGTATTGGGTGGCCAGATAGGTAATCTCGGGATACATATCCGGTTCCTTGCGCTGAGACAAAATGGATTGGTCCAGGGCGATATCTTCCCGGCGAAGTTTTCGCTGGGTGCGGTTTTCAGATCCGTTTTCCGATTCCGAAGACTCGGGGTAGGCGCTGATCACGGGATGCCCCTTCTGATACCTGTAATAAAAACGCACATCCGACTTATCGGCAACATCGGGCCGCTCGTTCTCCACGGCTTCGTCAGCCAGTTCGAAACGCTGCCCCGTCATTGTGAAGGAAATTCTGTGCCGCAATGGCATAATCCCGTTGGGATAAAATACGGTCGCTTCAACCTCCGCCACGGGTGTTTTCGCCGCGCCTTTCCAAAGCCACTCCTCGACGCCGCCCCCCTGACGAATCGGACCCGAGAAATCTTTACAGGAGCTCCGCAAAAAGTCCACCGCGTCAATCAAATTGGATTTCCCCGCGGCGTTCGGCCCGATCAAAACATTCAAGGATTCCAGGTTTATCTCCTCAGAATCAGGGCCAAAGGAAAGAAAATTCCGCAACCGAAGAGAACGAATCAGTTTTTTACTTCCCGACATGATCTATTCACCTCGCTTTGCCGCGCCGTTGTTTGCGCGTCTTTGCCTGCCGTATTTGGCAAACTATAATTCCGACTCCAGGTTCTCATTGCGCGTATTAGCAGTAGCGTTCGGGTGCCACAGCAGGTGCAGGATGCCGCAGGCTCCGAAAAAACGCAAGCTATTTCCCGCATGTCGCTTTCTTGTTGGGCGATGCGAGTCTAGTAGGAGTCAGGCTCATCTAACTCCCCCCTTATGCATGTTATGTTCTCTGCAAAGGGGATAGATATCCCCCTTCTGATCAGTGCTTCCGCCACCGTTAAACCGAGATCCTGCATTCATCTTGTTGTACCCATTTTCTTACTCGATAGTATTTTTGCCTAAACCATTCTTGATGACATCGTAAAAAGCGCAAAAAATGTCCCATTTGGGACGGCATCGTAAAAAGATCCGCAGGCGAGGCGCGCGAATCCTGAGGAATGAGGCGTACTGGGACGTACGTCGCAGTGACGAGGGATGAAGCGCTTTCGAAGCATCCGGACTTCTAAGTAAGTCGCACGTAACTAATTGGATTCTTTAGATACGTGTTTGACGGTTTTGGGCCGGTTTC
>JAKQIZ010000067.1 GCA_029561465.1 Deltaproteobacteria bacterium
TGCTGGCGTTCGGAAGTCAGAAAGAAAATTCCCGCGGTGGAGGGATTGTGAAAAAAATCAACAAGTGAAGTCAAGGTGATATGGCGCATGGGATTATAGCAGGTGATCTGTACGCGGGTTCATCCCGCTTCAGATGGTGAGGCCATCTTCTAAACCATTGCCAACCATAACCCTTACACAAACGCGAAAGCCCTGGCCAAACGGCAAATATTTCTCTTGACGTCTTGGCCGGGGCCGGTTTTTTTGTAACCATAGATTATTCAAAAGGAGGCTCCCATGAACAAGGGGTCTGACCACAACATCAAGAAAGTGGCCGGAGCTTTCCAAAGCTCTGCCAAAGACATCGCCGCCACCAAAACAGGAGCGACCGACGTCCCCGGAGCCAGAACAGGAGCGACCGACGTCCCCGTCGGTCAAGGCCCGAAGGGACTTTCAGAATCAAAAGACAAGCTTCTGCGAAGCTTCGCAAACGGGGACGTTTGCGGCTCCTGTAACAGGGGGGACGTTTGCGGCTCCTATCCCGACGATTACGAAAAGGCCTCAAAAGTGGTCCTAAAACTCGCCCGGAGGCAGATTCCCTACTCCGACTGGTATCGCGTCGGCTTGGCTCTTTACGCGGGCTTTGGCGAAGCCGGAAGGCCATTATGGAACCTCTTCCTGGCCAATCCCCATTACCGCGACACCCAGCGCGGTCTGGACGCCAAATGGCATTCTTTCCGTGGCGTGCGCGAGATCACCCTCGCCACGCTGTTCGAGATCGGAGGGCGTCATGGCTGCCAATAACAAAAAACACGTTAAAACCGCTCCCAGCGGCAATTCCCGGGGTGCCCTCCGCCGTCTGCTGAAGAACCTGCGCCGCGGCCGCCTGCTTTGGAGGTTCGAGAGCTTCCGCGATTTCCGTGAGGTCATGGAGCCCGGCCTCCGCTGGAGCGACCTTCCCCTGGCGTTTTGGGAGGTGGAGCCCTGGACGTGCTGGATTGCCTTGAGACAGGTCACTGCGTGTCATTCCGGCCCCCCCGACCCCAACCCCGCGATTCGTGAAATTCGTGTAATTCGTGGACAGAACATTCGTGGTCAGGAGGAAGAAAATGCGTAAGGAACTCCTCGAGCTCTTCGGCCGCCGCCCCAACCTCGCTCTGGATCCCGCGCGCCTGCCCGGTTTCCTGGCCGAATACCTGCGCCTGGCCTCGCGCAACACGGACTGCCATCCCGGCCTCCTCGCCACCGCCTGGCTGCCCCACATCGCAGTCCACATCGGCAACCGCGTCTATATGCAGGCCAATTCCGCGCGGATCTATCCCAATATCTGGAGCTGCCTTTTGGGGCCAAGTTCCGTCTCGCGGAAATCCACCGCCCTCAAATTCGCCGGCTACAGCCTCAAACCCTTTGAGGACGAGCTTTCCCAGCTCAAGCCGGACGCCTACGAAGCCCAGACCCTCCTGCTC
>JAKQIZ010000079.1 GCA_029561465.1 Deltaproteobacteria bacterium
CCTGATCCGCTGGGTGGCCTCGACGAACCAGTTCGACCGGAAGACCTCCGAGACGCTCCTGGACATCCTGGCCACCGAGATCAGCCCCGAGCTGGTGCCCGAGGTCAGCGGCGGCCAGCCGGCGCAGAGGACGGAGGACACGATCGGGCCCTACGAGCTGCAGGATTTCAACAACTTCTACACGACGCGCTTCGGCTACCTGCCCACGAAGACCGCCTTCATCGCCTGGCACGCCTGGCACGACAGGAATTCGGGGGCCTGGCCGGAAGTCCCCGAAGAGAGGCGCAACGAGTACACGATCGGCCAGATCAGGCGCTGGCTCAGGGTCTATCTCGACCGGTTCTTCCGGACGAGCCAATTCAAGCGCTCCTGCATCCCCAACGGCCCCAAGGTGGGCTCCGGCGGGTCGCTCTCGCCGCGGGGCGACTGGCGGGCGCCCAGCGACAGCGAGGCCGCCGCCTGGCTGGAGAACGCGGCGCTCATCCCCGAGCGCGAAGGGCGTCAAGGAGCAAAGAGCAGCAGCGCTCCGGGGGTGAAGAAGAGCGGAAGAGCGCAAGAGCGGAAAAGGAAAAGGTGAGCCGGAATTTTTCTCCTGTCTTCAGCCCTCAGCCATAAGCATTTCGCCCTGTGCCTATGAAACGGGAAACGTACCGAGACTTCGACGCCACGGAGCTTTACTGCCCCCGATGCAAGAGGGCCGTGCGGGTTCGCAAGCGCCTCCTGCTGATCCTCCCCCAGGGCGAAAAGTACGACTACAGCTGCGCCTATTGCGGGACCTCGGTGGGGGACAAGCTCGTCACCAACAGGGATAACGTTCGGATTGTCGTGACCTGAGGACGCCGGGTCCGGCGCCATGAGGCGCGCATGAAAAAAGGGCCCCGGCACCGAGATGCCGAGACCCCTTCCGATGAGAACGCTTACCGCAGGCGCTATCTTCCTATAACGTAGCGGTAAGGATCAATCTGGTCGCGCAGGATGGTCAGTTCGTGCTTCGTGGGCGGCTTGTTCTCCACGATCTTTTTGGCCTTCAGAAGCTCGAAGCCGCAGTTGTCCTGGACGTCCTTCTCCGAGTATCCCGGGTTGATGGCGATGATGCGCATCCGCTTGCTCTCGGGCTCGAAATCCATGACGGCCATGTTGGTGATGATCTTGTAGGGTCCCGCCCCGAGGGGAAGGCCGCTCTTGGCCCGGGAGTCGCCGCCCTGAAGCCAGCCCGGGGTCGTGATGTAGCTGCACTTCTCGGCGAAGCGCTTGGGGTCCTGAGGGGTCATGACCATCATCCGCCAGCAGAAGGATCCAAAGTCATTGGCGCCGCCGCTGCCGGGGAAGCGGACCTTCGGTTTCTGGTGATCGTTGCCGATCCGCGTGGAGTTCAGGTTGCCGTACATATCGATCTGCGCCCCGCCGAGGAATGTATAGTCGAGCTGTCCGCGGCAGGCGGTTTCCATAATTTCCGCCATGCTGCTGGCCATGAGGGCCTTCCAGGTCGTCCGGGAATCACCGACGGAGATGGGCATTTCAGGGATCAGGGGCGCAGCGCCGCCTGCTTCAAACAAGATCACCAGATTCGGTGAATGGGCCTTCTGCGCCAGCATGGCTGCGGCACAGGGAGCGCCGGTGCCGACGCCCACGGAAGCGCCGTCTTCGAGTTCCCTCGCCGCGGTGCAGATCATCAATTCCATTGTATTGTAGTTTGCCATAATCTCTTCCCTCCTCCTTTCTATTCCCTGGCGCCGATCATGAGCCATTCTTTCTGTCTGAGTCTAAGCATCTTCTGCATGCCGCCGTTTTTCTCGATGTATTCATAGTGATCCTTAACACTGTAAATGTTCTTGTCGAGGAACGCCTTGAACTCTTCCGGATCCTTCTCCACCTTCAACCATTCACGGAGATGATCTTCATCGGAGAAATACTCGCCATACATGTTACCGGGATAGCAGCCGAAAGGCTGTTCGATAACGGCATCGACACACCAGTAAGGAATAAAGGTCGAGGTGGGATCCCTACGTATCTCGTCGTTGGTGATCAAACGTTCACAGGTTACGATCACTTTTTTAGAGGAACGGGCAATGTCGTAATCCGACATCAGGATGCCTTTGGTCCGGCAGTTGCCGTAAATGTCCGCCTCATGGACGTGAAGCAGACCTACATCCGAATACAGAGCCGGTACGAGAGCGTAATTCGTACCTGTAAAGGGACATTTAACCTTTACCGCACCGCTGTATTTGAAGGTATCGGTGCCCATCATATTGCGGATGGGATGGAAAGAAACTCCCGCACAGGCTGCCTTATAGCGCACGGCCAGGGTATAATTTGTCCACTCGCACACTTCCACTTTGCCGCTTTCCATGTATTGCCGGGCATTGGGGGACAAGCCTCTTGCTTCGAGGCCGATGATGTAAGCAACATCGCACCTGTTGAAACATCCTCCCGCGGAAAGAATCTCGAAGTCGTGAGTTGCGGTATGGCCAGCCAATCCCAGGTTCTTCTTCCCCTGTCTGACCATTTCATGCAACACTGCCGACGCGATCCTGTTGACTCCGAAGCCGCCGATCGAAACATAATCGCCATCCTGGACATACTTCTGGACTGCTTGTTTGACCGTGGTGAGTTTACTCACGAGGGCGCGGCTTTTGTGGCGGAAAAATTCCCTCGCTTTGTCCGCATCCGGATCAGTAAAGATCCTTCCTACTCCTTGTTCAATAACGTCCACTGAACCTACCTCCTTCTCTCTTTTTTTGTGACAATTTACCTGTTTACTTTATTACACGCCTGTGCCGTACGTAAACATTACCGCTGAATACAAAAATAATTAAAGGGGTTTAACTAACTGCGATGAGTCAGTGGCGTCTTAGCACAACAAACGGCGGGAAGCAAGGAAAATATTCGGTTTATTGTCACCGATGTTTCCTTGCCAGGGCGGCCTTCAGCTTCTCCCCCAGAGCTCCGGCAGCGGGAGATCCCGCCCCTTCCGTCCGATCCTGATAGACCATTTCCGCCTCCCGGGCCGCAGCGGCACCGGCGAGATAATCGCCCAGCACCTCGCGGCTGTGGGCGTTTTCGTGACAATAAACGCAGAGATTCTCCCAGTTGCTGCCGTCGGGAGGGTTGTTATGATGGTTGCCGTCCTTGTGATGAACCGTCAGGAGCTGGCGGTTCGCTCCGGAAAATTCCCGGCCGCAGTGGGCGCATACCAGGCCATGGATGGCCAGGGAACGCTCCCGGTAATCCTCGCCCGGGGGCTTCTGTTGGACGGCTTTCATCTCCCGGACCACTTCTTCCAGCGGCCGGGTGGACCCGGCGGCGGGTTTCCGTACGATCGCCTGGACGCGCCCGCCTTTGCTGCCGAAGGTCATTTTAGCCATGCCCCGGAACCCCCTATCCTTTTATCTGCCGCCGGGGAGAGGAATAGGCGTTCAGAAAGACCCGGACGCCCTTCATGACAGCACCGGCATTCCTGAGGAAAACGAAAAAGGGCAGGCGGAGCCCCAGCCGGAGCACCGACTCCACTTCCATGAGCACCTCGGCCACTGCCTGCACCCTCTTCACGACGCCCGCGGCCACGGCTACCTGATCGTTGACGGTATGGACCGTCAACTTCATCTGCTCCGCTGCCTCGTCGAGGTTTTTCAGGATGTCGGGCAGGCGCCGCTGGAGCATCTCCTGGGAGACTTGCAGGCCTTTCACCAATTTTCGCACCTGATAGAGCAAGGGGGCGGTAAACGCCGCCATGAGAAAAACGGCCATGCTGAGCAATAACAGGCTGAGCTCTACATACATTTCAATCCTCGCATCTGGATTTTATTGCCTTTGTCGATGATGACGGATCGCCGGGGCCGGGGAAATCCTCCGCGGCTCTTAAGGATCTCGTAAAAACTAAAAAATCACCTTTTTGTCATTCCTTGCTCGACACGGAATCCTATAATTACATTTACTTCTGAATTCGAGCTTTCGGCGGAATGACATGCTCTCCGACTTCTTACGAGTTCGTCATTCTTAGGCCGATTTTTCCTCTTTGTAAGCCTCCACCCCAGCGTCGATCGCCCTTTTCAGCCGGCTCTTGTTGTCTTCCAGGCTTTCCTTCCCCTTTTCCACCATGGTTCCCGCTTTGGCTTCCAGCTCTCCCACCTTCTCCCGAGCCGTTTCCTCGATTTTCTTCAGGCGGCTGACCGCGGTTTCATAGGTCTTCCGGCTCTTTTCCAGGGCCTGCTCGTATTCTTCCTTGGCTTTGGCGACCAGCTCCTCCGCCTTGCGGCCGATGTCTTCCCTGGTCTCCCGGCCGCTCTTCGGGGCGTAAAGTATCCCCACCACCGCGCCGATTACCCCACCGATGAGCACTCCCTTCAAGAAATCTCCCGCACGGTCCGACATAGTTCACCTCCTATTTTTTTCTTTTTATTAAGCAATTGCCGGAAAGCTGTCAAGGCCTTTTGAGACATAAAAAAACCGGACCTTCGCAAAGCGACGATCCGGTTTTCCGTTTGATCTGTTGATTTTATACTACTTTGCCGCCGGAGCTGCGGGAGCCGGGGCCGCCGGGGCCGCGCCGGGTGCCGCCGGAGCCGCACCAGGAGCCGCCGGAGCCGCACCAGGAGCCGCCGGAGCCGCACCAGGAGCCGCCGGAGCGGGAGCGGGGGCTGCCGTCTTGGCCGGTTCAGCCGGTTTCTGCTCTTCCGCCTTCTTGCAACCAACTACCGCAAACGAAAACGTCACAACCAAAAGCAGCGAAAGAATAATGGCGAATACCTTCTTCATTAAAGCGTCACCTCCTTTCCAATGATTTCATTGCCATACGATGACTCTAATCACCTTGAGTGATGAGAGACCATACGCCTTTTTTTTACCTTGTCAAGATAAATTTAACATTATATAAGGCATGGCAAATTCGAGGCCGCAAACCGGAGGAATCATGATTTTAGGCATTGACGTAGGCGGAACGCATACGGATGCGGTTCTGATCGAAGGATTCAAAATCAGAAAAAAGGCCAAGATTCCGACGGACGCAGCCCATCTCATCAACTCCCTGCTCCGGGTGGCAACGGAGATCCTCACCGGGGAAGATCCAAAGAAGCTGCAACGGGTAGTCCTCAGCACCACCCTCTCCACCAACGCTATTGTCCAGGGCAAGGTGGAACGGGTGGGAATGGTGGTCGCCGGCGGTCCCGGCCTGTCTCCAGCGCTCCTTCCCCGGATTCCCCACACCTTTCATATCACCGGTTACGTCAACCACCGGGGAGTGATCGCCGCCGATATTGACCAGGAAGAGATAAAGGCGGTGGGGGAAAAGCTCCGGCGGGAGGGGATCAAGCACCTGGGCGTCGTGGGCAAATTCTCCACCCGCAACCCCGCCCAGGAGCTGCGGACGGCCGCTCTCCTGTCGGATAATTTCCGCCACGTGTCCTTGGGGCACCGCATGTCGGGGCACCTGAATTTCCGGCGCCGCATTGATACCACCTACCTCAACAGCGCCGTCTGGGAGAGCTACCAGCGCTTTGTAAACGACGTCCTTCAGTTCGTGCGGAGCCAGGGCATCGAAGTCCCGATCTATATCCTCAAGGCCGACGGGGGAACGTTCGACGTGGCCAAATCCGCCGATTCTCCCGTCCAGACCATCCTCTCCGGGCCGGCGGCCAGTATCATGGGCATCCTCAGCATGGCCAAATGCGACGAAGACGCCGTGGCGCTGGACATCGGCGGCACCACCACGGATATCGCCGTCTTTGCCGACGGCGTGCCCCTGTTGGAAAACCTCGGCGTTACCATTGAAGGTCACAAGACGCTGATCCGGGGATTGCGGACCAGGTCCATAGGCCTGGGCGGCGACAGCGCGGTCAGTTACGAGGAGGGACGGCTGCACGTGGGTCCCCGGCGGGAAGGACCGGCGGCGGCCCTGGGCGGGCCCTGCCCTACCGTCACGGACGCCATGATCGTCCTGAAGCGGACCGCGATCGGGGATGGGGACCTGGCCGTTGCCTCCCTGACGCCCCTGGCAAAGCAGATGGGCCGCTCCGTCGCCGCGACGGCGGAGATCATCTTCACCGAGGCCTGCGGAAAGATTGTCGCGGCGGTACGTTCTTTCATCGATGAAATCAACAACGAACCCGTTTATACCATCCACGAAATGTTGGCGGGAAAGATCGTCGCGCCGAAAACCCTCCACGTCATGGGAGGACCGGCGGCAGCCATGGCGGATGCCTTGGGCGAAATGCTCGCCTACCGTCCCGTCATCCCCCAGCACTCCGAGGTAGCCAACGCCGTGGGTGCCGCTTTGGCCCGCACTACGGCGGAAATCACCATCCTTGCCGACACGGAGCGTCGGCTCCTCACCATCGGCGAAGAGGGGGTGCAGATGGAAATCCCTTCGCGTTATACGGCGGCGCAGGCCATCGCGGTGGGCGCGGAGAAACTGCGGGAAAAGGCCCTCGCCATGGGCGCCCATCCGGAGGATCTGGAAATCGAAGTCGTGGAGAATCAGGAATTCAACATGGTCCGGGATATGTACATGGCGGGAAAGAATATCCGGGTCAAGGTTCAACTCAAGCCGGGGCTGATCTCCGGCTTCACCCGGGGACAGTCCCTGTGAGGAAAAAATAATGGCATCTACGGACAACAAACGGCGCCGCAC
>JAKQIZ010000082.1 GCA_029561465.1 Deltaproteobacteria bacterium
CTGCTATCGCATTCTGGCCTATATCTCTTTGAAAATGGAGTTGCATTGGAGAGCGAACCCTGTAGGAAAAGTGCGTAAGAACCTGCCTTTCTTCAAGGAATTGGCCTATGAATATTTTACACAAAAAACTTGACACTACCGCTTGTAGATCAGCTTGCTATCGATATACTTCGTTATTCTGCACATCCTGACTGTAAAACTTTAGTTTGTTTCATCTATGATCCTGAGGAAAGAGTCAGCAACCCCAAGGGATTTGAGCGTGATCTTAGTCGAGACACTGGCCATCCCTGTGTAAAAGTCTATGTCTCACAAAGGTGATCATGCCATGGAGAAGCCTAACCAGTCACTCCAGCCGCCGACGCTGTTCGCGCGCGGCTGACCGGCGCGTTATGTGAAGATGAAAAGAAGGAGAAAACCGAATAATGGTGATTCCTGACTACGAAACTCTGATGGGCCCGCTCCTCCGTATATCTCAAGCAAACAAGGGCGATGAAGTCTCGATTGCTGATGCTATCGAACAACTCGCCAATCAGTACAAGCTCACAGAGGAGGAAAGGCAAGAACTGCTCCCGAGCGGAAGCACGTTCAAGTTCTCGTCGCGGGTATCCTGGGCACGAACCTACTTGCAGAAAGCCGGTTTGCTTGAAGCCACACGGCGAGGCTATTTTCGCATAACCAAACGCGGGGTTGAGGTTCTGAGCAAGAAGCCTGAGAAAGTTGACAACCGGGTTCTTGCCCAATTTCCGGAATTCAGAGAGTTCCAGGGAGCCAAGAAAAAGACGAAGAAGGAAAATGAAAACGCAACTGCGGAAACCCCTATCGAGTCCATGGCAAGCCATTATGATCAGATACGAGCCGCCCTGTCTTCTGAACTACTCGACCGAGTCAAGAAATGCTCTCCCCAGTTTTTCGAGCGCCTCGTCATCACGCTACTGGTCAGGATGGGATACGGAGGTTCGCTGAAAGATGCTGGTCAAGCTGTCGGCAGAACCGGCGACGGGGGCATTGATGGCGTTATAAGAGAAGACAAACTTGATCTTGACAACATTTACGTCCAAGCAAAACGTTGGACCGACAAGCCCGTCGGCAGCCCGGATATAGACCAGTTTGCTGGGGCACTGTCGAAGAAAAAGGCGACGAAAGGCATTTTCATTACCACGTCTGCGTTCACGAAGGACGCCCTCACCTCTATTCGAGAGTATTCGTCCCGCATCATCCTCATCGATGGAAACAGCCTTGCGGACTACATGATTGACTACGGTGTTGGCGTGTCGGTGGCATCTACGTATGAAATCAAGAAGGTCGATACCGATTTCTTTGAGGAGGAAATCTAAGAACCACATAACCGCGTGAACCGGACCCGTGTAAGAACCGTTTCTTGGTATTTTGCTCAACCTTGGGTGGCGCAGGCGTTACGTCTATCAACGAACAATACATAGAAGACATGCAAGTTTCTTATATTTGTGGTACTATTATCAAAAAATGTTGCCGGGAGGTAAGAAAATGGAAACAAAACTTAAAATGATTTATTGGAAGGGCGATAAATTTTGGGTAGGCAAGCTGCTTGAACATCCAGAAATAATGACACAAGGTGAGACCCTCGAAGAACTTGAAGAGAATATGAAAGATGCCTATATGCTCATGACTATGGAAGATGTTCCAGAAAATCATGGAATAAAGGAATTTGCTCTCACCTTATGAAGAGAAAAGATCTTATCAAAAAAATCATTTCTGTTGGTTGCGAGCTTGTAAGACATGGCGGACGTCACGATCTTTACAGGAACCCCAAAACAGGCAAAAAGCAACCTATTCTAAGACACGATGAAATAGATGAGCACCTTGCAAAGCATATTATCAAAGAGCTGACATAACAAAATCAATACAGCCGATCGCTGCGCTCCGGCTGATATTTCCGTTGGCATCATGAAAAATATTCTTTGACACGCGTAATAACTACACGTATGTTACACGTACACAGGAGGTGGGCCATGCAGAAAAAATTAACCATAACAGTAGATGAAGAAGTATATTTGGGGCTTCATAAAATCATTGGACCACGCAAAATCAGTAGATTTGTACAGGAAATAGTTCGTCCTCATGTTGTACGTCCGAATTATGAGTCCGCCTACGCTAAAATGGCAAAAGATAAAAATCGGGAGAACGAAGCCTTTGAATGGGCTGAAATTACCTTTAAGGATATGGATCATGAAGCGATGTGAAGTCTGGTGGGTAAATTTCGATCCTTCTGTCGGTGGAGAGATAAAAAAGAAACGTCCTGCCGTAATCATCAGTAATGATGCATCAAATAAATATCTCAATAGAGTCCAGGTTGTGCCACTCACAGGTAAAACAGATCATCTCTATCCCAGCGAGGCACTGGTGACTTTTGAAGGTAAAGAAAGCAAGGCAATGGCAGACCAATTGGCAACGGTAAGTAAATTAAGGCTTTTTAATCGTGCCGGTTTTCTTTCCGATGAGGATATGCGCAAAGTTGAGGAAGCCGTTAAAATTCAACTTCATATTCATTAAGAAAATGCCAACTCGCTTTGGAGTTCCGCGCCTTGTTGAAAAAATACCGGATAGAGATGATTTCCCATCTGGGGGCAAACCCGTGAAACCGCCCCGGATCCTCATGCTGACCCCCAGCGCCCTGCCGGTGATCACCGGTAACGCCATGACGGTGGAAAGGTGGCGCCGGGGTCTGACGGCGAGAGGCGGCGAAGTCCTGGTCCTGGAGAGCCGGGATCCCGACCTTCAGGCACTGGCGGCCGCCGTGGCCGCCTTCCGTCCCGATGTCGTCCATGCGCATCATCTCTTCATGTCGGGAGGCCTGCTTCTGACGCCGCCCCTGGCCGACCTCCTCGCCGGCGTGCCGGCGGTGACGACGCCGGCGGGGACGGACCTCAATCAGGAGGACCTCCGGACGCGGGGAAAACTGGAAATGCTGGGTCGGATCTGTGGGCGTATCGGGGAAATGGTAATTCAGAATCGGTACTTTGACCGGCTGGTCGCTGCGCTGCTGCCGGAGGGCGGCTTTCGCCTCTCCTATGTCCCCAAGTCGTTCTGCTGGCTGGGTGATGCGCCCTGCCGGCTCCGGGAGCGGGCGGGGATCGGCGGGGACGAGTTTGTCTTCTTCCTGCCGGCGGGAATCAGGCCGGTGAAGGGAAACCTGGAGGGACTCCGGTTCCTGGAGGCGGTGCACCGACTCCGTCCCCATGTCCGGGCGGTCTTTGCCGGACCGGTCCTGGACGAGGAATATGGCGGCCGATTTGCCGGAGAAATCGGTAGGCTGGCCTCCTTCGCCCGGTGGCTGCCCGCCATCGATCCCCGGGAGATGGCGGCGGCGTACGACGAGGTAGATGTGGTCCTCAACACCTCGTTCTCCGAGGGCCTGGCCAATACCCTGCTCGAGGCGATGGCGGCGGGAAAGCCGATCCTGGCGGCGGATATCGAGGGCAACCGCTGGCCGGTTCGGGGTGACGGGGACGAACGCCCCTGCGGCCTCCTCTATGATCCCGGGCGGAACGGCGATTTCATCGCCCAGGCCCTCCGCCTGACCGACGACGGGGAACTGCGGGCGTCGCTGATCCGGGCGGCACGGGACCGCGCGGTTTCCCTTCCCGGCCCGGAGGAGGAGATCGACGGGTTGATGGCGGCCTACAGCCTTGCCTGGAGAGGATAAATTGCGATAAGGAAAGGGATGATATGGGAGAAAAAGCGAGGAACGGCAAATGGCGAGGCGGGCGGAAGGGCTTCGCCATCACGGCGGCGGCCCTGTTCTGGTTCTGTCTGCTCATGGCGGCGCTTCCCGCCGGGGCGGCGGAGGTGAAGAACATCGAGATCAAAAAGGTGGACAACCGGCTGCTCTTCACCTACGACCTGGAGGGGGAGGAACAGAGTGCGCTGGTCTCCGTTTTCGTCACCGTGGGCGATCGGACCTATCCGGCCAAACACCTCCATCTGGAAGGCGACGTAGGGCGGGTTCGTCTGGGGAAAAACCGCCGGGTCACCTGGTACGTCATCAACGATTTCCCCCAAGGGGTCTATCAGCCCGTGAGCGTGGAGATCTTTTCCGGCCTGCCCAAGATCGTCAATTCCCTCGGGATGACCCTGGTCCTCGTGCCGGCCGGGACGGCGACCACGGGCTCACCGGCGGACGAGCAGGGGCGCCTTACCGACGAGATGCAGCAACGGACCCGTCTACACCGTGCCTTCTATCTCCAGACCACCGAGGTGACCCAGGAACAGTGGCGCCGGGTGATGGGGAACAATCCGGCCCATTTTCGCGCCTGCGGCGATACCTGCCCCGCCGATCAGGTGACCTGGCCGGAAGCCCAGGAGTTCATTCGGAGGCTCAACGCCCTGGAGGGGACGAAAAACTACCGCCTGCCCACGGAGACGGAATGGGAGTATGCCGCCCGGGCCGGCTCCGCCACCGCCTATTACTGGGGAAGATCCTCCGACTGCTCCCGGGCGAATTACGGCCAAAGCCTCTGGGCGTCGGACTGTCTGGGGATCAATCCGGGCAAGACGAAGCCGGTGGGCAGTTACCGTCCCAACGCCTGGGGACTTTACGACCTGACGGGCAATGTGTGGGAATGGGTGGACAGCGACGAGGCGGCCCGGGAAGGGCTCTTCCGCATCCAGCGCGGCGGGGCCTGGGACAGCGACGCCAAGACCTGCCGAATCGCCTTCCGCGCCAAGGGCCTTCCCGAGGCCCGGCGCGGGCATATGAAACTGGCCCCCGGCAACATCGGTTTTCGGGTCGCCCGGACCGTGGAATAAAATAATCGCTTGACAACCAATAATTAGTATGCCAAATATCCGCCAACCAATCTTATGGGAGGCGGAGGCCATGACCGACGACCGACTGATTTTTCTCATCTTTACCGCTCAGAACAAGCTCCGGACCTACCTCAACAATGCCCTGGCGGCGGCGGGGGTCCGGGTATCCTATGCTCAGGCGGGGATCATCTTTCTCCTCAAACAGGGCAGCATTGGGACCATGTCCGATTTGAGCCGCCTCATCGGGGTGGATAATTCCACCCTCACGGGGCTGGTGGACCGCCTGGAAAAGGCGGGATTCGTTGCCCGCCAGGCGTCTTCCACGGACCGGCGGTCCCTGTCCGTCCGGATCACGCCGGAGGGGATTGCCGAGGGAGAGAAGGCCAAGGCGATCATCAGGGGCGTCAACGCCGAGGTGAAGGAGGGTTTCTCGCCGGAGGAACTGGAGAGCTTCAAGGGCGTCCTCCGGTCGTTTTTCGACAAATTCGACAAACAGGAAGGCAGGACATGAGCCTGCTTGCCCCTCGCCACCGGGAACTGGTTGCCGATGCGGAGCGTTTCGCCCGGGAGCGCCTTGCCCCCTGGGCGGCGGGCAATCCGGCCTCCTTGCCGCCGGAACTCTGGCGGGCGGCGGGGGAGGCGGGTCTCCTCGGGGTTGCCGTTCCCCGGGAATACGGCGGCCGGGGTCTGGATTACCTGGCCGTGACCGCTGCCGCCGCGGCCCTGGTGGGCGCGGGCCATAACCCCGGCTTCGGTCTGTCCTGGATCATCCACAACGTCGTGGCCCGCCTGGCCTTCTGGGAACTAGGCCGGGAAGACCAGCACGTCCGGTTCCTCCCCGATCTGGCCGCGGGACGGATCACCGCCTCCATCTCCATCTCCGAACCGGGGGTGGGGGCCCATCCCAAGCATCTCGAGACCCGGGCCGTCCAGCGGGGCGGGGAGTTCGTAATCGACGGAGAGAAATCGTTTCTGACCAACGGGCCGTTCGTGGACCTCTACGTGGTGCTGGCCGTTACCGGCTTCCGGGGGGAACGGAAGGAATTCAGCGCCCTGATCGTTCCCCGGGGGACGCCGGGGGCCACCCTGACGCCGCTTTTGGATCTGGGCTGCTTCCGCCCTTCCCCCCATTGCGGGCTCCGCCTGGCGGCTTGCACCGTTCCGGCGGCCAACCTGCTCGGCCCCCCGGGCGAAGCCTATGCGGCCCTGGCCCTGGCCTTCAGGGAGCGAGAGGATGTTGTCCTGGCCGGTCTGGTGCTGGGGGGGATGGACCGGCAGTTGGAACTGGTGATCGAGGTCCTCCGCGCCGGCGGCGGGGCGGCGGGGAAGGAGGCTGAGGAACGTCTCGGCCGCCTCCGGTATCTCCGGGACGCCTTGCGCCTCCTGGCCTTCACGGCGGCCTCCCGTCTCGATGCCGCCGCCGCTCCGGATGAGCGCCTATCCCTCGTTCTCTCCTTCCGGTCCCTGGCCCGGGAGTTTCAGGAGGAACTGGTGGGGGCCGTCGCCCCTCCCGCCCGCACGGAGAACGGGGAAGAATACCGTCTTCTGGCGGGTGATTTGCGCCGGACCATCGGTTTGGCCGGGAATGTCATGACGTTGAAGCAGCGTAAACACGGGGCGGCGCTCCTGGCGGGGACGGAGGGGTGAGGAGGGTGAGGTCTTGTTGCCGAAGGAATTTACTCCGCGCAATCGATGGATTTTACAAATGCATCGCCACATGAAAGGGAAAGGCCAGGGACATCTGGCCGCTATGGAATCGCAAAATGAAAGATAAATATCAAGAACGCCTGGCCTCCATACCGGTGCTGGAAGAGGGATTCCGGAGCGTGGCCTACATCGCCGACCGCCGGATCGCCACCACGGTCTATCTGGCCCATCATCTGGAAAAGCCGATCCTTGTCGAGGGACCCGCCGGGGTGGGGAAGACGGAGCTGGCCAAGGCCACAGCGGACTACCTGGAGCTGCCCCTCATCCGCCTCCAGTGCTACGAGGGCCTCGATGAGGCCAAGGCCCTCTACGAATGGAAATACGGCAAGCAGCTCCTCTACACCCAGCTCCTCAAGGACAAGCTGGACGACATCATCAGCCGGAAAAACGGTTTCTCGTCCGCCATGGAAAAGCTCCACCAGTACGACGACATCTTCTTCTCCTGGCCCTTTCTGGAGCCCCGGCCCCTCCTGAAGGCCCTCCAGGAAAAGGACGGCGCCGTGCTCCTCATCGACGAGGTGGACAAGTCCGACGACGAGTTCGAGGCCTTTCTGCTGGAGATCCTCTCGGACTTCCAGGTCTCCGTCCCGGAGATCGGCACGATCCGGGCGGTGACCAAGCCGCTGGTCTTCCTGACGAGCAACAACACCCGGGAACTCAGCGAGGCCCTCAAACGCCGTTGCCTCCACCTCTTCATCTCCTTTCCCGAGGCGGCCCTGGAGCGGGAGATCGTCCGCCGCCGCGTCCCGGGCATCTCCGAGCGCCTGACCCGCCAGATCGTCAAGTTCATCCAGGA
>JAKQIZ010000097.1 GCA_029561465.1 Deltaproteobacteria bacterium
CGGGGGGCCCGCCGGATAACGGCGGCCCAGGGAGATACGGTGGAGGAGCTGCTCGAGGCGATTACGGAGCGCTACTTCCAGATCGACTGCGCAATCTTTACCCCTAATCCCACCCGGGTCGCCTATGTCCAGGAGATGGCGAAAAACCTTCGTGCCCAAGGGGTCATCCACTACAGCCTCCAGTTCTGTCAGCCCTACATCGTGGAGAGCGGTCCCGTGGAGAAGGAATGGGAAGCCGCGGGCCTGCCGACCCTGCGGCTGGAAACGGATTACAGCCTGGAAGACGCGGGGCAGTTGAAGACGCGGATCGAGGCATTTGTGGAGCGCTTGAAAGGGAAATGAGAACAGCGGGAATAGACATCGGTTCGCGGACCGTCAAGCTGGCCGTCCTTGAGGACGGCCGGCTTGTCCTGGCTAGAAAGGCCGTGACCTCCTACGATCCCCTTGCCACGGCCCGGGAACTCATGGAAGGGGTGGAATTTACCGGGGTAACGGCCACGGGTTACGGCCGCCATTTGCTCAAGGGGCGTCTCGATTGCCCGGTGATCAGCGAGATTACCGCCTTTGCCCGGGGGGCGGGTTATTTCTCCCACGGGTGCCGGTCGATCCTCGACATCGGGGGACAGGATACAAAGGCCATTGCCCTGGACGAGCGGGGGGAGATGGCCAAATTCGAGATGAACGACAAATGCGCCGCCGGGACGGGGCGTTTTCTCGAGGTCATGGCAACCGCCCTGGGCTATACCCTGGCGGAATTCTCCATGGCGGCTCTCACCGCCGGAAGGGCGGTGAACATCAACAGCATGTGCACCGTCTTCGCCGAATCGGAGGTGATCTCCCTGACCACTCAGGGGGCGCCCCGGGAGGAAGTGGCCCTGGGGATTCACCGGGCCGTCGTGAACCGTTCCCTCGGCCTGCTGAAACGGATCGCCCCGCCGGGAGAGGTCTTTTTTGCCGGCGGGGTCGCCTTGAACGACTGCGTCCGCGTCCAGCTTGCCAAGGAGCTGGGCCGGCCTCTTTTTGTCCCGCCGGACCCCCAGATCGTGGGGGCCGTCGGGGCGGCCCTCGCCGCCGCCGGGAGAGGACGTGAACCGGATGCGTTGGATGTGAAAATTGCCGGGTGGGGTTGAGACTCTTGGTGTGAACGTCCAAGGGGATGTGACAATCAGGGAAAGAAATGACTAAAGAAAAGAAGTTGCGCCTGACCGAGACGGTCAGCGGCGCGGGGTGAGCATGCAAGATCGGGCCGGGGGACCTGGCCAAGGCCTTGGAAGGATTGCCGTTTATCAGTGATCCAAACCTGATCGTCGGCATGGAAGGGGCCGAGGATGCCGGAGTCTATAAACTCACGGAAGAACTGGCTATTGTCCAGACCTTGGACTTTTTTACCCCCATTGTGGATGACCCTTACCTGTTCGGGCAGATCGCCGTCGCCAATTCCCTGAGCGACGTCTATGCCAAAGGCGGCAAGCCTCTGACGGCCATGAACATCGTCTGCTTTCCCGTAAAGACGATGGATATGACCGTCTTGCGGGAGATTCTGGCGGGCGGACTGGACAAGATGCGCGAGGCGGGCGTTCTCCTCGTGGGCGGGCACAGCGTCGAGGACAAGGAACTCAAGTATGGACTCTCGGTGACCGGCACGATCCATCCGGCCAGGGTGATCCGCAACAAGGGCTGCCGGGTTGGAGACAAGCTCATCCTCACCAAGGCGTTGGGCGTCGGCATCATCAATACCGCCCTGAAGGGCGACATGGTCGATCCCGCGGCGGTTGCCGGGGCGCTGGCCGGCATGGCGGCCTTAAACGACAAGGCATCAGAGCTTATGCAAAGGACGGTGGTCAACGCCTGCACCGACGTAACCGGTTTCGGCCTCCTCGGTCATCTTTGCGAGATGATCGAAGATACGGAGGCGGGAGTTATGATCACTGCGGAGGCGGTCCCCTGTTTTCCCGAAGCGAAGGAACTTGCTGAGTTGGGGATGGTTCCCGGCGGGATGTACAGGAATCGCGACTTCAGGAAACACATGGTGGAAATAGATAAAGGGGTTCCTCCCAACATGGCCGATATCCTCTTCGACCCGCAAACATCGGGCGGGCTTTTGATCTCCCTGCCTCCGGATAATGCCTCGGAATTGCTGCGGCTTATTCACGCCGCAGGCATTGCCGCCGCGGCTGTGATCGGCGAAGTCGTGAAGGAGCCAAAAGGTAAAATCATCGTGAGGTGAGAGGAGCCTCAATAATAAAGGGTCTTTGAATGCCCCTCGCAAAAAAATGGTTACACGTTCCATGACAGGAGGCTGTAGAATAATGAAGGAGAACGACCACGGAAAATGACCGCCTTTGACACCCCCGGTCCCTACCTGATCAATGATCGCTACAAAACAGACCCGGCTGGTCGCTTTCTTGACTTCCTGATTAAAAAGCGGGAGGAGGGCGCCCCCATCGTGGGTCTGTATTGCGGTTACGCCCCCCTGGAGTTGATCCGGGCCGTCGGGGCGACGCCTGTATCCCTTTGCGCCTCTTCCCAGCGGACCGTGGCGGCCGCCGAGGCGGTCCTGCCTGCCAATCTCTGCCCCCTCATCAAGTCGAGCTTCGGGTTCATCAGCACCGATTCCTGCCCCATCTTTGCCCTCTCCCAGGCCGTTATCGGCGAGACGACCTGCGACGGCAAGAAGAAGATGTTCGAACTCATCTCCCACCGGAAGCCCATCCATGTGATGGACCTGCCCAACATGCCGGAAGGCCGGGGTGTGGGGGAACAGTGGCTTAAGACGGTGGAGAAATTGAAGGAATTTCTGGAAGAGACCTTTCAGAAGCGGATTACGGCGGCGCGGCTGGAGGATGAGCTCCGGGAGACCAACCGCAAAAGCAGCCTCATCGACGGATTTTTCGATTGCCTGACCCGGCATCCGCCGCCGGTCCGCTGGGAGGAGATATACGATGTCATCGCCCTTGATCCCGTATCCACCAGCGATGAGCTCCATACGCTGATGGAGGGGATCGACGAACGTCTAAAAGAGCGGATCGAAGCCGGGATCTGTTTCGGGGCTTCCTCTTCCCCCCGGGTCCTGGTGACGGGCTGTCCCATCGGCGGCGATGCGTTGAAGGTCCTGAAGATCATCGAGGAGGCCGGGGGCGTAGTGGTGGCCCTGGAGGCGTGCAGCGGCATGAAGGGCTATTCCATCCGCATCGAGGAGGGCACGGGAGATCCCCTGCGGGCGGTTGCCGCAGCGACCCTGAAGATACCCTGCTCCTGCATGTCTCCGAACCGGGGCCGCCTTGACCTCCTGGACGACATGATCGCCCGGTTTCATCCGGACGTGGTCATCGACGTGGTCCTCCATGCCTGTCACGGTTATAACGTGGAATCGTATTCGATAAGGCGGCATGTCCAGGACCGGCACGGGCTGCCGTTTTTGAAGGTCGAGACGGATTACTCCTCCGGGGACGTCGAGCAGATCCGGACAAGGGTGGAGGCCCTTTTCGAGAGCTTATAGGGGAACATCAGGACTTCATGAAAAATATGATTGTTGCGGACATTGCCGACGCGGCGGTGAACGGTGAAGTTGTGACGGCGCCATAAATAAGTTGTCGTAGCAGGAAAATTATTGCCCAATGGAGGGAGGATATATGGCTGAAAATGTAGCAAACGAAGAGTGGGCGCCGAAAATCGTTGCCATCGTCTGCAACTGGTGTACTTACGCAGGGGCTGATCTGGCCGGCATCAGCAGGATCCAGTATCCGCCGAATGTGCGCATTATGCGCGTTCCCTGCACGGGGAGAATCAACCCCTTTTACATCGTGAAGGCCCTGCAGGCCGGCGCCGACGGTGTGCTGGTGTCCGGTTGTCATCCCGGCGAATGCCACTATATCTCAGGAAATCTGGTGGCGCGCCGCAAGTTCGCGATGTTGAAAAGCTTCCTGGACTACATCGGGATAGAAGGAGACAGAACCACGTTTACCTGGGTTTCCGCCTCCGAAGGCGAGCGTTTTGCCCAGGTCATAAAGGGGGTGATGGCCAAGGTCCAGGCCCTGGGGCCGGCGAGCAAGCTGGTTAAGAAGCTTTAGGAAGAGAACAGCTTACGATAGATTGTCGAAACACCGCACATGTTGACAGGCAGCGAAGGAAACGATGCAAAGGTTTCGACGCCGTGATAGGGAGAGAAATGCACCTCGACGGGCGTTCCCATTAACCATCATGCCCGTTCCAGGCACAACAAAAAATGAAAACATCCGGCTATTTGTGGAAATTTTCCTATAAGGGGACATGAGTTTTACCTGCGTCGTCAGGTGCGGCGATGCGATGTGGAATAGGGGACCGATCCTCCTTTCAGAATGACCAATACATATGCGGTGCGGGCAAGGCGAGTCATGAATAAAATTGCCGCAAATACATATAGATGTTGACAAGAACCTTCGGGAAAATATAGATGAGCACAAGTTGTGATTTCAAATTGTCCGGCGTCAATGGTTGACGATTTTGCCGGAAACCCGCTTTTTTGATCCATTAACCCCGTCTTTCCGGCCGGAGAAAGGAGCAGAAAAATGAAGGTCAGCGTTCCCGTTCAGGAGTATGGCGAGTACAAGATCCGCTTGATGGAGGATTCCGACGCCCCGGCGGTGGTTGCCCTCTACCGGGCGGTTTACGGGGATCATTTTCCCATCAAGGAGATGTACGATCCCGACTACATTATCAGGCAGCAGGAGGAGGGTTTGATGTACCGCGTCGTGGCCGTGGACGCCGCCGGGAAGGTTCTGGCCCACCATGCCATGTACCGCCTGGAGGAAACCTACCACGGCCTGTATGAAGGGGGACAGGGTATGGTCTATCCCGAGCACCGCGGCAAGGGGTTCAGCAATGTCCTGCAGGATTATATCGGGCGGGTCCTGGGTCCCGCGGCAGGGCTGGAAGAATTTTGGGGCGAGTCGGTGACCAACCATGTAAAGATGCAGAAAGCCGCCCTATTTGTGGGCGTCAAGGAGACGGGAATCGAACTGGAGGTGATGCCCGCCGAGTCCTATGAGGCGGAAAAATCGGCTCCCGGACGGGTGGGCGCCGTGGTGTGCAACCTCGTCGTCAGGGAAAAGCCCCACAGGGTCTTTCTGCCCGCCCCCTATGCGGAGGTGCTGAAAAGGATCTATGAAAACGCCAAGAGGAAGCGTCAGTTGGAAGCCGCCACGGAGCCTTTGTCGGCGGCGGTCCAGACCCGCCACGCCGTTACCTACATCGCCAGCGCCGGGGTCTTGCGGATCAGCGTCTTTGAGGCGGGCGTGGACGTGGGGGAGATGATCGCCGGCCTGGTTGATAAATATGCCGCTGCCGGGGCGGTGGTGTTTCAGGTGCTTCTGCCCCTGGACAAGGCCTACAGCGGGGCGCTGACGGGGGCCTTGAACAAGCAGGGATTTTTCTTTTCCGCCCTGGTGATGCGCTGGTTCGATGCCGACGGCCTGTTGCTGCAAAAACTGGTGCACCCGACCGATTACGCTGTCATGCAGATCTATTCCGATTTTGCCAAGGATTTGCTTAAATTCATCGTCCAGGACCGCAGCCGGGTGGAGGCGTCGGCGGCTGGGTAGGAGGGTCTGCACATCCTGCCTCTGGTGTAAAAGAGGTAATTAGGAGGGCGGCATAATGAATCGGGATCCAAGTCCTCCGGGCGCCTTATCATGCCTACCATCATGGCTGTTCCTGGCACAACGAAAGATGTAAATATCCGGATAGTTGTGGTCATTTTAAAATAAAGTTGAATGAAGTTGCAAAAAGGCGGGCGGCATGAAGGTACGGACCCGTTAAACCGGAGCGGGGTGTTTGTCCCTGCAATGGAATTTCGAATGCGGTGTGTTAACGAGACGATGGAGTTTATGATGCTATTAATGCGGATGGCGGCGAAATAAAGAAGCCCCTCAAAGAATGCGCCTTCGTTTGAGGGGCTGAAGAGATCCGCCTATGCCGTCTTGTCTGCAGTCTGGAGTCCATCATTTGCATGCTTGGTCTTTCACGGGTGATCATCACCACTAAGACCCTGCGGTTTTCGTTTCGTTAAACGTCCAGTATAATAGACTCAATACGGGCATCGCAGATTCTCTATTCATCATTTTTTTTGGGTTCATCCTGTGAAAGAGCGTTTTCGATTATAATTTATCGATGCCGATTTAAAATGTCAAGGGGGAGACAGGGGGTGTCAAGAGTGAATAGAAATGTCCGGTTTTTCTGTTCTTTGATGGAAGCTGATTTAGAACAGGGGGAGACCGGCTTCGGATCTCCCGGTTATATGCGTCCCAGGAAGGTCTTGCCGAAGCAACGATAGTTGTTGATCATAACGGTTTCCACGGCGGGAATGACGCCCAGGGTGGTGTAGGCGTCTCATGACTTATCGCCTTGTTCTTCACGGCGGCCATTTTATGTCCCGATAGACACCGTCCCAGAATATATATTCCAGCTTTACTGCCGTTCTGTATGCCTGTTTCATTCGTTCCCGGGTCTCAATCGACGTCCTTGATGCATAAAGATCAATCAAATCCGCAAATTTCTTGGTATCGCTGGTTTCCCAGGATTGCTCGGCATAGCCGTCGATCCATTCCTGATATTTGTTGCCCTCTCTTTTTCCCGCCTTTTTCATGTCCACGCCGAGTTGATAATATATACGGTGACACGGCAACATGGCGATTAACCCGACCTCAAAAGGTTCAATTGCCGCGGTCTTGATAAGAAAGGAATTATAGAATTCAATGCTTGGATATGCGATGGCTGTGGAAAGGTCTTCGCTGGAGATATTGAACTTTTTAAAGTACCGATGGTGAATACCGGCTACTTCTTCATCGATGGCCTTAATTGAATCCAGAACGAATTTCGTTCCTTCTTCGTTGGGAGACCTGGAAAGCAAGATGCCGTATGTTTTCCTGAAATTTTGCAGGAAGAAATAATCTTGGATGATGTAGCTTTTAAAGATTTTTTCGTCGAGACTGCCGTTGGACAGCTCGCGGTTGAAGGGCATGTGCAATATTTGCTGATAATCGGCATAACCCAGTTTCCAAAGCTCTTCCGAAAAGCTCCCGGCATGGATCTTTCCGGGGAGGATCAGCAGCAGGCAAATCGATATTGCCGCGATCCGTTTCCAATGAACCCTCATGTCTATGATATGGAAGGAGAAAGGCGAAAATCTTCTGGTGGCCGAGGACTTTTTCATGGTAACCTCATCACGGAGACAATGGTGGACTCGTTCGGGAATACCTTGACGCAAGGCTTGCTGGGCGCGGATGTCCCTCCTTCCTGGTGGATTATACCGATGGCTTTTTCTCAGGCGGTATTCACGGGAAGGCAGGGTATAAAAACCTCGGCGAATAGTCAAGGATGACGGCATCGTAAAAAACCCTCGTGCCCCGTGGAGCGCCACGAAGCATTAAAATGGCATTTTAATGGTAATAATATTGCACCATCCTGTCTGAGCGCATGAGAGTTTCTCATCGAAAAACGGTCCCTACGATCGCGATCCTTGTGATGGTCCTGCTGCTGACGTCCTGCTTCCTGCCTGCCAGGCCCTTCGATGAACAAAATTGGCGGGCGCAAGTGGAGTCCGCGGACCCGGCGCTTCTGTATGCCCCGCATCTAAAAGACGGCCGCTTCTTTAATCCATGGATGCCCATGCAGAAGGACTTCCGTGATTTACTGCGCTGGCGGCTCTCCGAAAGGACCCCCTATTCTCCGGAGGAGGAAAAAAAGGTTCCCCCTGTCTTATCAGACCTCTCTGAGCGGATCCGGTCAACACCGGGCGATTTTATCGCCTGGATCGGTCATGCCTCGTTTCTGATCAGAATCGCCGGGGTGTATTGGATTACCGATCCGATATTTTCGGAGCGGGCGCTCTTGCCGAAGCGTAAAACGCCTCCCGGTCTCTCCCTGGAGGTGTTCGCGGCCCTGCCCGGCAAGAAAAACGTGCTGATTTCCCACAGCCATTACGATCATCTGGATTCCGAAAGCATCCGGCTTCTCCCCGCTGACACGCGGGTCTATGTACCTTTGGGACTCAAGGCCCTGATGAATGATCTCGGAAAACAGGACGTGGTGGAAATGGACTGGTGGCAAGATGTTTCCTGCGGCGAGAGCTGCCGGGTGGTCTGTCTTCCCGCCCAGCACTGGTCAAGAAGGATCACTCAGGGCACCGATACAACCCTGTGGGCGAGTTTTCTTTTGGTGACCTCCGACCGGAAAATCTATTACGGTGGAGACAGCGGCTACTTTATCGGCTACCGGGAGATCGGACGCCGCTATCCCGGCATCGATTACGCCCTGTTGCCCGTCACCGCCTATGACCCGCGCTGGTTTATGCACTATGCCCACATGGATGCCCGTGAAGCCCTCGATGCCTTCCGTGACCTGGGATCCCGGTACTTTGTCCCGACCCAATGGGGAACCTTTCAACTGGGAGACGAACCGATCGGGCAGGCTCCGGCGGCGTTGTCCAAGGCGGCGCGATCCATCAACATCGATCCGGAACGGATTCTCTTCATGGGCATCGGCCAGCTTTTAACCATCGATGGTCGAGATCCTAAGTTGTAAAAGGCTCCTATCCCTTTACCGCTTCGATCTGACGATGCCATTCGGCAGCATCAAATTCGATAAATCAGGACCTAATTGTCACCTTGCACATTAATCTGATGCCAAATTTTCACATTTGTTTGATGTCTTGCAATAATAATAGTGGTACTGGTTTTGTTGAACATCTGGTTAATGGTTGGAGTTACCCACAGCCAAGTTTGCGTCCGCGCTGCTTTGCGGCAGGGCTGCGGCCGGAGGTTGTCTATGGATAACTCCTACAGTTGGGCATTGATGGATGTCTTTGGCATAATGAGCATTTGGGTCACATGATTTCCGTAGCTGCGATGCGAACATGCTCCGGTGAGATGAGTTGGCATTTTTCCCGTGCGGAGGCGACAAGGGCGCCCTTAGCCAGGAAGTTGGCTCTGCGGAGCAGACCTCCCGATCCCTGGTGGACGGCGAGGATGGCCTCATCGGGGAACAGTTGTTCTTTGACGCCGGCGATTTTCAGATGATGTTTGATATAGCCATCCATATCTTTGTACTTGAGACCTTCGAGGTGGCTTTTGCCGATGACGCGGGAAGCCAGGGGTCTTGAGGTATGGAACATCAGATTATCGACGAGGTTGTTTTGTCCCGCCAGGATGATGGGGAGCAGCGGTTTGGAATCCATGTCGAACTGACTGATGGTATGGAGTTGGGCCAAGATTTCCAGTCTCATAAGCGAGGCCTCGTCGATGATCAGGACGGGGGTCTGTTTTCTCTGGGTGATTTCGATAACGACCGTTTTAAGGGTGCGTATCAGCCTGGCCAGAGAGTTGGTTTGGCCGTCCATGTCGAAGCCGCTGCATATCTGTTTCAGGATGTCGGCCATGGGTCCGGTAGTGGCTACGATGGAGACGACCCGGTATTGAGAGGGATGGAGCTTTCCGGCGGCATGGCGCAGGGCGGTGGATTTGCCGCTGCCCACATCGCCGGTGATGATGGAGACGGCGCCCAGACTAAGGGCGTAGAGGCAGCGTTCCGTGACAGCCTTAAGCCCCGGCAGGGGATAGAGATCCTCCAGTTGGATATCCTGGGCGAAGGGTTCTCTCTGAAACCCGAAGAAGGTTTTATAATTCATGGTCCACCTCCCCGAAGAGTTTTCCGCCCGTATATTTTTCGGGTACCGGAGCGGGAGGGTTGGATTTTGGCAGGAGGCTGACCCGACTGTGTTCCCGGCGAATGCGGCAGTTGATGCTCATATCCAGGGGAACGAGCATTCCATGAGACACTCCGTTTTGGAAGGCCTCCACTCGGAGCGGTTCGTTTTCATGATAAAGGAGTGTTATGGTCTTTCCGATCAGCGGGATGGGGGCCTCATAGAGTTTGCCGCCGAGGGAGACCGTCCGGTCCCGGTCCACTTTCCTGCTCGCGTGGACGCGGAAGTAATCGTGGAGATCCTTCGGCGCCTCTCGAACCAGATGGGCGTGCTTGAGATACCGGTTGAGGGGAGTCTGCCTCGTGCTGCTGTGGATTGTCGCATGATATTGTTCGTCAAGCCATTTTGCAAAGGAATCATTGAGTTGAGCAAGAGAAAGCGCTGCGGGACAAGTTGGCAGAAACTGCATTCTTACCGTCCGGAAGAACCGCTCGATCTTTCCCTTCCCCTGAGGCTGATAGGGCTTGGAATGAATCAGGGCGATGCCCAATGCCGCCGTGGCATGACTCAACAGGTGCGATCGGAAGGCGGGTCCGTTGTCCACGTACAGCTTCCTGGGAAGACCCCGTTTCGCCAAGGCAATCCGCAAGGCGGCAACATAAGTTTCCACCCGTTCGTTCAGATAAAACCCGGCATGCGGGATCAGACGGCTCATATCGTCGATAAAGGCAAACAGGTAGGCTTTGCGGGTTTTGCCTTCCACCAGGACCTGAGGGCCGTGCATACAGTCGGACTGCCAGATGTCGTTGGGCAACTCCGCCTCGAACCGCCGGCGGTCTTCCGCAACCTCCTGCCGCTTCAGCAGTCCCCGCTCCCGGAACAGACGGTAGATCGTGACCGGATGCGCTTTGACATCTGGAGTGAGGATTTTCCGCAATCGGGCCTCCCGCATGATGACGGGCATGGAAGCGCCCCGGAGCTGCTTCCTGAGTTCCACCAGAGACAGAACCGTCTCCTCGTCGAGAACCCGCGGTCTGCCCCGGTCTTTCCGGACTTCGGGATAAAGACTCTCCAATCTCCTGCCGCCCTTCTCGTACCGCCCGACCCAGGCAAGGATCGTCGAGGCGCTGATAAAACTCCGCTCGGAATAAGGGATCTCCCAGACGCAGGCAGTCTTCTCCTGCAAGAGCCTTTTGCGCTCCCCCCGCTCCAGCTTCCGATCGCCGATCAGATCGTGGATGACACCAAACCGGAACTGGGCCACCCGACTTTTCGCTTCTTCGTTCATGGCAACAACCTCCTTTTGGATTTTGAACCCCCATACCAGAGGCGCCACAACGAAATCGCCGCAAAAACAAGGTGGGGCGCTCGTCATAAAAATAACGGTTCAAAATGTTCTGAGGTTTTGCCAAAAAGAAAAGCCTTCAAATGGAACAAGGTGGGTTTGATCACGTTGGCCTGCCGGGAAGCCCACACCCGCAAACAGCGATACCAGTACTGCTGGTTCTGCCGGACCACGGAAGAATGCCAGCGATTCTCTTCTGTCTTGCTGCACAGACATTTGGAAACGACTTCAGCGGAATACCTTAGCCCCTTCAGAAAATCCCGGGGCCGACAGGTGTGGACAGCCGAACAATCGGGACACCGGAAACGCTTCATCAACAGCGCCTCCAGGTACCCCTCCAAATACCTCGTTACAAACCCGTGGCCCCACAAACGCTTGCCCAAACACGACGGACATCTCTCGGGTCTGGGCCAAGGATACGCCTTGCCCAGAGTAAATATTTCCTTTACAACCACAGGAAAATGCAGTATCAAAAAACCTCTTTTGGGAAGGGTTATCAAGGTTGGGGAACTGGACAATTCC
>JAKQIZ010000120.1 GCA_029561465.1 Deltaproteobacteria bacterium
GGGAAAAGAAATCAAATCCCTCAAAGTCCTGGAGCAGGTGCGCAGGTATTGTCCCTGACGGAGGTTTCGATGCAACAGCCGGAATTGCTTGCCCCCGCCGGCAACCTGGAGAAATTGCGCACCGCCCTGCTTTACGGAGCCGATGCCGTCTATGTCGGCGTTCCCGGTTTGAGCCTGCGGGGAACCTCCGCCGAAATGTCCCTGGAGGATCTGGCCCTGGGCGTTTCCGAAGCGCACACTCAGCACGTCCGGGTGTATGCCGCTATCAACACATTTGCCCGCAAAGCCGACCTGGACCAGGCGGCGCGTTGTCTTCCCGACTGGGCCGCAACGGGAGTGGACGCGCTGATCGTCAGCGACCCGGGGCTGGTCCGGCTGGCCCGCCGGAGGGTTCCGCAGGTTCCGCTGCATCTCAGCACGCAATCCAACACCACCAATGCCGAAGCGGTCCGCTTCTGGCAGGACCAGGGGGTGAGCCGGATTATTCTCGCGCGGGAGCTGCCTCTGTGCGAAGTGGGGGAAATCGCGGCGGCGGTTCCAAGCATGGAGCTGGAGATCTTCATCCATGGCGCGATGTGTATGGCGTATTCCGGACGCTGTTATCTCTCGGCCTGGCGAAACCGCAAGAGCGCCAATTCGGGGGACTGCACCCAACCCTGCCGCTGGGAGTACCGTCTTTCGGAATCCACCCGCCCGGATGATCCTCTCGTGCTGGAAGAAGACGACCGGTTCTCGTATCTGTTGAGCTCCAAA
Source organism: Deltaproteobacteria bacterium (assembly GCA_029561465.1). Classification (GTDB taxonomy): domain Bacteria; phylum Desulfobacterota; class Syntrophia; order Syntrophales; family UBA8958; genus UBA8958. Next base: position 754 of record JAKQIZ010000120.1, read on the forward strand.
GATTTATGCCTGCTGGAACATCTGCCGGAGGTCCTGGCGTCCGGCGTCGCCGGCGTCAAGATTGAAGGAAGGATGAAATCCTCCTATTATCTGGCGGTCGTGACCCGCACCTACCGGCAGGCGCTGGACGCCCTTTGCCTTCATCAAGAGACCTATCGCTGTGACCCGAATTGGATGGAGGAGTTAAAAACCGTCTCCCATCGGGGCTACACCACGGGCTTTGCCTTTGCCGAAGAAAAGATCAACGAATCCAGTCCGGCTATCAAAAATATTCAGACGCATGAACCGGCGGGAATGGTTGTCGGCTATGACGATGTCCGGAAACAACTGCGGATGGCGGTCCGTAATTTCCTGCAGGCGGGCGAGGACATGGAATTGCTGCTGACGAAGGAAACCCTGCCCGTCGATACCCGATCGATGACGGATGAGGAAGGGAACGGAATCGACCGGGCTCACGCGGGAAACCTCATCCGCGTCCCCCTTCCCTTCCCGGCGCCGAAAGGCGCCCTGCTTCGGAAAAAGACCGCTGGGGCGAAGACGCAAGGGCCGGCGCGCAAACCTGCCGAAAACGGTTGAAGAT
>JAKQIZ010000125.1 GCA_029561465.1 Deltaproteobacteria bacterium
GATGGCAATGACCCAGTCGCCGACCCGCAGCTTTTCGGAATCGCCGATTTCCGCAACCGGCAGACTGTCGCCAGCTTTGATTTTAATGAGGGCGATATCGGTCTTGGCATCCTTACCCACCACCTTGGCCTCATATTCACGACCATCGGACAGCTTGACCAGGATTTTATCCGCCTGTTCGACTACATGGTTGTTGGTAAAGATGTATCCGTCGGAACTGATGATAAAACCTGAACCAAGACTCTGCTGCTTGAATTCCCGGCGTGGCGAATCCCCAAAGAAACGCTCGAAGAAATCGTCCCCGAAGTAGCGGTCGAAAGGCGTGCCGCCAAATGGGGAACGATACCCGCCGCCTTTCATGACCTTGGTCGTACTGATATTGACCACGGCCGGTTTTACTTTTTCCGCAAGATCGGCAAAAGAGCCGGGCGCCCGACTCCCATCCCCCGGTGTTATGGCGGAAGCCGGCATTACATCCGTCCCCGTGGGCACGAGGAAGGAAGAACGCAGCACCTCGACCACGGACACGAGAAAGAAGCCGATAAGGCAGGCCAGTAAAAACATGAAAAAAGTCTTGCGATTCTTGCTTTCCATAAAAAAGGTTATTCCTCCCTTAGGACCCGGTCAATGAATTTGATTTTGTCGCGCCCTACCATAACTTTCCATAAAATTCAATGTGATTATCTCTATTCACATCGGGATCCGGCCGGCAAATTTTCCCCTCCGCAAGGGTTGACGGAACCGCTGCCCACGGGAGGGCGAAAGGCATGGTGGCAACGGGAATTCCTAAGCATCGATACGTTCGGCCCGCACGGGGTTGGCAAGGGTGCCAATGCCTTCGATTGTTACGGAAATGCGGTCTCCATCCCTCAGAAACAGGGGGGGCACCCTGGTGAATCCCACTCCTTCCGGCGTCCCCGTGAGAATAACCGTTCCCGGCAGTAAGGTTAGGGATTTACTAAGGTTGCTGACTATGGTGGCAATATCGTAGATCATGCCGTTGGTGGAGGCGTCCTGAACGATCTGGCCGTTAAGGACGGTACGGACGGCAAGCTTGTTGGGATCGGGAAGTTCATCCCGGGTCACCAGACAGGGTCCCAAGGGACAGAAGCTGTCGAAACTCTTGCCGCGAACCCATTGCCCCTGCTGCCTTTCGAACTGCCAATCCCTGGCGCTTACATCATTGGCGCAGGTGTAGCCCAGGACATAATCCATAGCCTCCGGCGGCGGGATATTCTTGCCCCGCCTGCCGATTACCACCGCAAGTTCGCCCTCGTAGTCCACCTTCGCCGGTCCGGCGTCCGGAAGGAGGATCGTATCCTCAGGTCCGATAACGCTGGTGGAGGCCTTCATAAATACGAGCGGTTCGGGAATAACCTCGATTCCCGTTTCATCGGCGTGCCTTCGGTAGCTCAAGCCGAGGGCGAAGATGTTGGGCGGCAGCAGCAGAGGCGGCAACAGTTTGTTGATTTTCACCACGGTCTCCGTGGGCGTCCAGGGGGCAAAAAGGTTTCCTTCCCACACCTCGAGCAACCCTTGATCCTCTTTATGGAGCTGTCCATAATAGCGCCGTCCGTCATCGGCAAGACAGTGGTAAATTTTCATCTTTCTGCTCTCCTTTTTTCATGTTGTCGTCAAGGGCTCCGAAACCCCAAGCCCGGAGCGAGGACTCCCCTACCGGGAAGTATAGGGGCATTTTCCCCGGCCGTCAAGATCTCCGGCCGGATTTCCCTGTCGAATCGTTTCTTGACAGATCAAAATCAAAAAAGTAGTTAAGATCCATAGCATTCGCCCTGAAAGAGCGGGAAATAGCAATGACGACCTTTTTTTATTGGTCATATCGAAGTAAAAGTAGAAAATATAAAGAGGAGGAAAACGTATCGACGCCGGAGAAAAGGGTCTTCTCAAGCGCATCCACGATTCCGCCTGGGCCTGGGACCTCTTCCAGGGTCCGATTTACAATCGCCTGATCGGCCCGGCGGCGGCGGACTATTTCTCTAACCTTGCCGGTCGGTTGGAAAGAGAAGTTAATACGGGCGCGACCCCCATACAGATCCTCGATGTAGGCGCGGGCGCGGGAACCATGAGTTTGCTGTTGGCCCGAACCCTCCCGTCGCCGGCGATTACCGGCATCGATTACTCTCCCGGACAGGTCCGGGCCGCCCAAGAGATGAAAAAAAAGGCTGGGCTTGACAATTGCCGCTTTCAGCTCGGCAATGCCATGGATATCCCCTTTGCCGCCGAGAGTTTCGACCTGGTCATCAGTGTCAACTCCATCAAACACTGGCCCGACCCCGTGCGAGGGCTCACGGAAATCAGGCGCGTCCTGCGGCCTCGATCCCGGGCCTTTATCGCCGAAGTGGACCGCAACACCTCCCCCGCGGGGCTGAGGGAGTTTGCGGATAAATACTGCGCCTGGTACGTCTGGCCGCCTGTAATGCACTGGTGCCTTAGGAACGTCGTCTTCGGCAACAGCTACACGGCTGGAGAGGCGACGAATTTTGCCTGCCGGGCGGGTTTTTCCGCCGTATCCCTCCAGGAGGTTCCCGGTCCGTTTTTCCTCATCGTGCTGACCAAATAATCCGCCTTGAGGCCCAGCCGGAAAGAATGACATATTCGGGCATGCTTAACGTCTTGGATAGTATCGGCGAAAAAGGTCTTCAAGCCGCCCGTTCCCTACGGGACGCCATGTCCTTTTCCTACCTGATCTTTGCCCGCCTTTTCGATCGCCGGGCATACAACAGCGCCGTATCCATGGTACTGGTCAATCAGATTTACTTCAAGGCGGTGTAGATCCTGCCGCTTTTTTTACTGCGGCGGTCTGCCTGAGTATCGCCTTTGTCGGCATCATTGGAGAATATCTGCTGCGCATCGGGTTGTTTTCCTTTTTTGGTCGCTTGCTCATGGGCTTCATGGTCGCGGAGATTGCCCCTCTCGTAACGGTGCTCCTCATCGCCCTTCGTTCCAGTTCAGCCATCAACGCCGAAATCGCCGTTATGAAGGTCAATAACGAACTCAATACCCTGGCGGTTTTCCGAATCGACATCATCAATTATCTCTTCCCGCCACGGGTAATCAGCGGCATCGCTTCCGTTGTCCTGCTTACCTGCCCGTTTGCCCTCATTGTCCTTACCTGTGGCTTGATTTACTCCGGCTTTTTTTCAATATGTCCGCCCGCGATTATATCGCCGCATTATTGGAATCGGCCAATTTTTTTGATTTAATCGCCATGGTCGTCAAAAGTGCCGTCTTCGGCTTCTTCATCGTCATGATCCCCATCCGTCATGGAATCCGGGCTACAAACGAATTAACCAGCATCTCCGCCGCGGTCTTGATCGGGATGGTAAATGTTTTTATCGCCATCGTTATCGTTATCATCGAGGTGCTATCATTAGTCATCACGCCCATGATCACAAAATTGATTTGAATCTGAGGTTCTTCGACAGCGAAAAGCGGCTGAAGGAGGAACTGCACGCCTTTATGGCATACCGTCATCCGGTAGGTTTGGTGTCCCGGGAGATGCCCTTGATCTCCAATCTCAGCGTCCTGGAGAATATCGCCGTTATCAGGCAATATCACAGTCGCCTATCCCGCCGCCGGGCCGAGGAGATGGCCCGGGAATATTTACGGAGACCGCAATTGGAAGATCTGGTGGGCAGGCTAAATCCAACGTTACGGGAGGAACAGCGTTTTTGTGTGATGGTGTTGCGGGCGGTGATGCTGGAGGATTCCATCCTGGTTCTGGATCGGCCTTTTGAAATGATGCCGGCCCTGGGGGATCGTAAAAGCGTTCAGGCTATTCACGCCTCCCTGCGGAACACCCGGCAAATAACCGATCAGGTAAATATTCTCCTGAAGAAGACCGATGAGGACATATATGGAAAGGACGGCATCCTGCCTCTGGTCACCAAGGCCCTGAGAGAACTGGCGAACAATCTCGCCAAGATCGGTGCCACCCTGGACAACATCACCAAAATAACCTCCGATTCCGCTGGCTCCACCAAGGATCTCAAGCTGTTGCGTAGCGATATCGATGCCACGGTAAATTCCCTGAACCGTCTCCTCGATGAACTGAACCGGAAAATGCCGTTCAAATCGGAACCGAAGATAAAACTGCCCTGAGGAAACAAGCAGGTTTCCAGCTCCGGGAAAAGACGGCCGTTGTTAAGCGGGGTGAAGTGTATGCAGGGATAAATGAAGGCCTTGACCAGTTTCTTGGCAAGGAAAAACTGCTTAACAGGTCAAGATTTCAGATCGAATGCTTATTTGGGAGTTGCCCTATGAATTATAATAATATTAAGAAGATCGCCTTATGCTTTATCTTCACGGCCCTGATCACGGGTTGTGCCGGTTCCGGAAACGTCCCCGATTGGACCTATGCCGCATTCAACATGCTGGAGGACTTCAAGCAGGCGGCTCTGGAGGGAAGGACAACCATCGCAGAACTTCATTTTCAGCGCGCGGTGGAGGAAATCAAGAAAAGCGGGGACCTGGTGTTGCTGGGCAGAGCCTATCTCAACCGCTATGCGGTCCAGACCGCTCTGCTGGAATCATTTGACGACGGGAAGTTCCAGAAGATTCAATCCGTGCATCCGGATCGGGAAAACGCAGCTTTTTTATCGTTTCTAAAGGGAAATTTTGACCGGACCGACAGCAAGCTGCTGCCTTCACCTTATGCCGCCGCCCAAAACGACCTCCTGGAAGGGAATGCAAAGCATGATGTCCACGAAAGTGGTTCCTCACCATGCCCATGTCGATCTGTTCATGTTTGGATCCCCGCCCTTCAAGGGATGAGGTGGTAACGGGAATTAGCTTACACGGCAATGTCCCCAAGTAGCCGGTTTTTTAATTATTCGTTGTGCCCGCTATGGGCATGAGAGTGCTTTGGTGGACGGGCGGTAACGGCGACCTTGTCATCCCGGTGCAATGCGCATGTGGCGGGTCCAACTGGTGATTGTCCAAGAGGAATCTTCTTCCGAAGGCGATGCGGGCCGGGTATCGATATCGAGGCCGCACTTACGGGCAAAATAGCTGTGAAAGGCAAGGTTGTTGGTCAATTCCGGATGGAATACCGTGGCCAGCCCTTCCCGAGTCTCCACCGCCGCGATATAATCCTCCGCCTGCCAAAGGATTTCCACCCCGGGACCGACGCTTCTTATCTTCGGCGCCCTGATGAAGATCAGGGGAACGGGTACCTTGGAGACCTTCGGGATGACAGCTCTGCCGGTGAAGCTGTCCAACTGGCTTCCGAATCCGTTCCGCTCGATTTCCATGTCGATGAGACCCAGATGCGCCTTTCCCCCCATGACCCGTGACGCAAGCAGAATGGCGCCCGCACAGGTGCCCCAGATCTTCATCCCCCGCCGGTAAGCGGACCTGATGGCCGCATCGAGGCCGAAAATTACCAGAAGTCTTGCCAGACAGGTGCTTTCGCCGCCGGGAATGATCAGCCCCTGGAGATTGGCAAGATCGGATCGATCTTTAACCCGCCGGGCGGACACCCCCAGCCGGTCCAGGTGATCGAGATGTTCCACCACGTCTCCCTGCAAGTCGAGAACCCCGATCATAACCGGCAATGCCTTTTACCAGCCTCTTCCGGCCAGGAGTTGATTTTCCGGAATGGAGCCGATTTCCAATCCCGGCATGGCCTCGCCGAGATCCATGGACGCCTCCAGGATCTTCTGCGGGTCCTGAAAATAGGCCGTCGCCTTGACAATGGCCCGGGCCCTCCGGGCGGGATCCGCGGACTTGAAAATTCCGGAGCCGACAAAAATGCCGTCACACCCAAGCTGCATCATCAGGGCGGCGTCGGCGGGCGTGGCAATGCCGCCGGCGGCAAAGTTTACTACCGGCAACCGGCCCAGTTCCCGTACCTGCAGGGCCAGTTCGTAAGGAATCCCATTCACCTTCGCAAAGCCCGTCACCTCTTCCCGGGGCAGGCGCGCCAACTGGCGGATCTCCCGATTCATGGTCCGCATATGGCGCACCGCTTCCACGACATTGCCCGTACCCGCTTCCCCTTTCGTGCGGATCATGGCCGCCCCTTCGGCAATGCGGCGCAAGGCCTCACCCAGATTGCGGGCGCCGCAAACAAACGGAATGGGAAAAGCGGTCTTGTCGATGTGGCATTCTTCATCGGCGGGGGTCAGGACCTCGCTCTCGTCGATGTAGTCGATTTTCAGGGCTTCCAGGATCTGCGCCTCCACGAAATGTCCTATCCTGGCCTTGGCCATGACGGGAATGGAGACGGCCTTTTTGATTTCCACAATCATGGCGGGATCGGACATGCGCGCCACTCCCCCCTGTGCCCGAATGTCCGCCGGCACCCGCTCCAGGGCCATAACGGCAACGGCGCCTGCATCTTCGGCGATCTTTGCCTGTTCGACGTTGGTGACGTCCATGATGACGCCACCCTTGAGCATCTGCGCCAACTGGACGTTCAATTCATACCTTTTCTTGTCCACCTTATCCAAGCCTCCCTGTTCGTTTCTTTATTGGCAAAATGTATGACAAACCAAGGGTCTCGTCAAGAGCAATTAGCGACATGAAATTACCTTTGACATGGGCGGAAATTTGTGACAGGAATTTCCGGCAATTATCATTTTGTACAAAGATACGGGCAAACACCGGGATGTTCTGGAGCCGGTCTTGTCTTACCCGTGCAAAGCAGTCAAAAAGATAGCGAGGAGGGCCAATGGAAATCAATAAAAAGAAGGAAAAGGATGTTTTGATCGTTTCCGTCAGCGGCAGAATCGATGCCGTTACGGCGCCTGATTTCGAAAAGAATCTCATGGAATCCATCGGCGCCGGGGAGAAAACCTTTCTACTGGCGATGGATCATTTGGAATATATCAGCAGTGCCGGCCTGCGCAGTATTCTCGCTATTGCCAAGGTTTTGAAGACCAAGGAAGGGAAGCTGGTCTTTGCCGGTCTTCAGGGCCCGGTCAAAGATGTGTTCAAAATATCCGGATTCGGATCGATCTTCACTATCTTCGATACCGAGGCAGAGGCTTTGAAGCAGCTTTAAGCCTCTTTGGTATTTATGGATACCTCGACCGGCATCGTTGTTCCCGCCCAGCTTGTCTATCTGCAAAAAATGCTCGATTTTGTCACCTCGTTCACAAAAAAGGCAGGGTTCGATCTCAAAAGAATCCATGAAATCGAACTTTGCGTGGAAGAAGTGCTGGTGAATATTTTCAATTACGCCTACCCCGCCACAACCGGAGATGTGGCTTTGGTTTTCCAGCCCGGTCCGGAGGACACTCTGGAGATCCGGATCCAGGACACGGGGATACCTTTCAACATCCTCTCCGTCAATGATCCCGATATAAATGCGGGCATCGACGAGCGCCAGATTGGGGGACTGGGAATATTTTTTGTCCGGCAGCTCATGGACCGGGTAGAATATCGGCGGGATCATGACCGGAACATCCTTTCGCTGTTCGTCAAGATGCCACCTCAACGTGAACTCTCCGGTGGATGAAGAAACTATGACCATCAAAAATCTATACCGTAAGAGGATTTGTCTCATGGGGAAAAGAGTTATCGTCTTCCTGATCGGGTTGGTTTGCTGTGGCACGGCCTCGGTGGCCGGCACGGAAGAATCTTTGGACGCATCGCTTAAGAAAAACTTCCCCCAATTGCATTACGAGTCTTTACAACCTTCGAACATCAAGGGATTGTATGAAGTGGAGACAGCCCGCGGCATCGTCTATTACGCCCCGGATGCCGCGTGCCTGATCATCGGAAACATCTTTTCCATGGAAGGGAGAAACATTACCCGGCAGCGCCACAACGAGAAGATTCTGGCGCGGGCGAAGAACCTGCCTCTGGACAAGGCCCTCAAGGTCGGCTCCGGCCGCCATACCATAATAGAGATTACGGACCCGGACTGTCCCTACTGCCGGAAAGCGGCCCAGGCACTGTCCGGGAAAGACGATTTAACACGCTACATCTTTTTTTATCCCCTCTCCAAATCCTCGGCGGATAAGGTCCGTCATATCCTCTGCGCTCCGGATCCCCAGGAGGCTTATAAGGAAAGCTATCGGGGTCTCCTTGATAAAAAAACGCTGGCCCTCTGCGAAAAGCCGGCGGTACAGGAATTGATGAAGACGCACCAGGAACAGGGCCGCCGGCTCGGTGTCGAAGGCACACCCTATTTTATCATCAATGGTCATCATATCGTCCCAGGCGCCGATATCCCCGTCATCGAAAAACTTCTTGCCGCCCCGATCGAAAAGAAATGAAAGCCGGCAACCCGCAGGCACTCTTCCAGCACCTGATAGTCCTTTGCAAAGAGGTGTCGGAAGGGGAATACCGGGATATGGGAGAACTATTCGAACTTACCAAAGCGCAACTGTATCCGCCCCTGGTTGCTGAACTCGCAGAATCTTTCGGGATGATGACCGTAAGGCTGGAGGCGAGGGAGTATCTTCTGGAAGAGGTTATTACCGACCTGAAAAAGATCCAGCAGGAACTGGCGGCAGCCAAAGAGGCTCTGGCCAGGGAAAATGTCAGTTTGAAGCATTCCCTCAAGCGGTCCCTTCAACCCACGCAGATTCTCGGCGCCAGTGCCGCCATCCTGTATCTTCTGAAGAAGATTGATCGGATCGCCGGCACGCCGGTGAATGTCCTCATCACCGGCGAAACGGGAACGGGTAAGGAACTCGTTGCCCGAACCATCCACGATAAAAGCGCCCGGCGCGGCCGGCCCTTTATCGCCCTGAACTGCACGGCCATCCCGGAGTCGATCTTCGAGAGCGAGATCTTCGGCATTGAAAAGGGTGTCGCCACCGGGGTGGAGAAACGAATCGGAAAATTGGAACAGGCCCAGGGCGGGACCATCTTTTTCGACGAGGTGGGCGACATGCCCCTGGCGGCCCAGGGAAAGATCCTCCGGGTCATCGAAGACCGGCAGGTGGAGCGCATCGGCGGCAGGACCTCCATCCCCGCGGATGTCCGCATCCTGGCGGCCACCAACAGGAATCTCAAGGAGCGGATCGCCAAAGGTATTTTCCGGGAAGATCTTTATTACCGGCTGAATGTCGTCAACCTCCATATCCCGCCCCTGCGGGAACGACCGGAAGACATTTCCCTCCTCCTCGACTTCTTCTCGGAGCGGGGGGCAAGAATGATGGGCCGGACACCGATATCTTTTTCCCCGGAAGCCAGGGAGCGACTTGGCGCCTATTCCTGGCCGGGCAATGTCCGCGAGCTGGAAAACGAGGTGGAACGGGCCATTGCCCTCGCCTCCGGCCGCGAAATAGGGGGCGGCGACCTTTCGGAAAACGTCCTCGGATCCAGCCCGGAAGAGAATCTCGACAGTCTCCTGCCGCCGGTGAAAAGGGCGGAACGCCTTCTCCTTGAAAAAACGTTGCGGAGCGTCAAGGGCAACAAGTCCGAGGCCGCACGCCTCCTGGGTCTCAGCCGAGAGGGACTGCGCCGCAAGCTTCTCCGCTACGAACTGAAATGACACCCACTGGCGGGAGCCAGGGATATCTCTGGGCTTCAAGCGTTAGCTAACATGAGCCCTCCAGCCAGCCATAGCCTTAGGAAGGCGGCTGACAACACGCATCCCGCATTCCGACCATCGGAATCAGCGGAGTATAGACACCGACAACAGATATTCCTAATTCCCCCTCAAGACAACTTCGGCTCCGTCCTACCAATCTCTCCCGATTGCCACTGCCGCCGGAGGTCATTGCCACGGATCGGACAAATACCTATACCGCTGCTAATGGAATGAATTGTCATGTTTATTCAACTCCCACGAACGATGAAAAATGATTAGGAGACATCACACGGATGCATTTTCATACTAATAAGATTATCTTTACGCCAGGGCGAAAGATCCGGTGCTTTTATTCAATATCACCCTTGCCCGCCGGTGCCGGTCGATCCCTCTTCAGGTGACGGACGCCCCCAGCCCCGGCAATGACGACATCCGTTGCCAGATCGAGAAAAAGTCCGTGTTCCACCACCCCGGCATGGGTCTTGATTATTGCCGCCAGTTCACGGGGATTGAGAATTTCGTTGAAATTGCAGTCGGCAATGAGATTCCCCTGATCGCTATGGTAGAGGCTCTTGTCGGCATTGCGTCGGATCCGTACTTTGGCACCGAGGGATTCCAGAAAGAACACATGCGTGTTCCAGCCAAAAGAGACGATCTCCACGGGCACATGGCGTTGTTTGCCCAGGAAAGGAGAACACTTGCTCTCATCGAGGACAATGACCACACGGCGACTGGCCTGGGCGACGATCTTTTCCCGGAGTAGCGCCCCGCCGCCGCCTTTGATGAGATTCAACTCGATATCCACCTCATCGGCGCCATCGATGGTAATGTCCATCAACGGGTGTTTTTCAAAGGTGGTCAAGGGCATCCCGCATTGCAGGGCCTCCTCCTCCACTTGCAGGGAGCAGGGGATGCCAAGGACATTCTTTATCTCTCCCGATTTCAACCGTTCGGCCAGGAAATGGACGGCATGAATGGCCGTGCTGCCGTGCCCAAGTCCAACCACCATGCCCGAGGCGATCAGTCCCACAGCATGGGCGGCGGCCTTCTTTTTCAGCTCCGTTATGTCCGTTTGCATATGAATCCCTCCTTCGATTATGAGATGTTATGTTGAAATCTCTTCTTTCACCATGGATCTTCTTGTGGGAAGAGGGCCAGTATGAACATTAATCAGCTTCGCTGATTTCAGGGCATTTTTCATTCACCGCAGCGCCCGCTAAGGTCAAGAGATTGAAGGCTCGCTGTTTCACATGAAACATTTCCTGATTATCGTTAAATATATATCACTTGGAGCATGTTAACATCTTCGAGGGACATTGTTTGACGAGAAGGATTGATCATCTGGGAGCTATCGGCCCTAGGCGTGGAATTTTACTTTTAATTGCCTTTCCTTGTCAACATACTTTCACGCCGAATTATTTCTGCCGATGTAATGCCCATCCCTCCCGAAGGGAGTCGTGAAACTGACGGAAGGGATGGGTTTCATCGTCCACAGGGCAGGGAGTTCGCCGCGCCGATTCCTAACCGGAGTCAGTTCTTTTTCCCTTACGGCGATTACGGAGCCGGTTCAAGTCCGGCTCGGATAAAGCTGCCAGCGTTACATGCCTACAAAGAGAATCTTCCTGTTGGCGGGAGGCAGTCAGAGGGCAAACGGGTGCTGATTATTGCCTACCCTGTGCCTCTTGCGTAAACATGTATTTGCCCATTTCATCCCGGAAGCACCGCATCCGCCGGTAAATAAGGCCTGCATGTTACCTCATATCTTGATTCTCAAAACCTTGGCGCCCCGGATCCGCCGTTCCTTGAGTTCCAGCAGGGCCGCGTTGGCCTCGTCAAGGGAGTATTCCTGAATTTCGGGCTTGAGAGGCACGGCGGCGGCCAGTGCGAGTAATTCGCTTATATCCCGTCGCGTTACGTTGGCCACGCTCTTGATTTCCTTTTCCATCCAGAGATGGCGGGGATAGTCCAGATCCATGAGGATGTTCCGGTCCGTTCCCTCTTTTCTGATGGCATTGATGACCAGGCGCCCCCCGCATTTGAGATTTTCCAACGCGGCGACGACAGGGCGCCAGGCCGGCGTGGTATCGATGATGGCGTCGAGCGGTTCCGGAGGCGCCGCTTCCGTGTCACCCGCCCAGTCCGCCCCCAAGTCCCGGGCAAAGCTGCGTTCTCTCTCGCTCCGGGCGAAGACAAAAACCGCCGCTCGCGGGTATATATAGCGCACCAGCTTCAAAACCAGGTGGGCGGAGGCCCCGAAACCAGTCAGACCAAGTAATTGACCGTCCCGCAGGCCCGTCAGGCGCAGGGAACGGTAGCCGATGGCCCCGGCACACAGGAGGGGCGCGGCCTCTCCGTCGGTAAAGGTCTCCGGAACGGCCACCGCAAACCGCCCCCGGACCTTCATGAACTCCCCGTAGCCTCCGTGGGCGTCCCGGCCGGTGGCCCGGAACTCCGGACAGAGGTTCTCCCGATCCGAGCGGCACCAGGGGCATTCTCCGCACGCCGAATAGATCCAGCCCACCCCAACGCGGTCTCCAAGCCGCCATTCCGTCACGGCGTCGCCTTTCTCCACCACCCGGCCCACAACCTGATGACCGGGAATCACGGGGAAAAAGGGCGGTGCCGTCCGTCCTTCGATTTCATCCAGTTCGGTATGGCAAACCCCGCAGGCGCCGACTTCAATGACAATTTCATCAGACCCCGCTTGCGGCGGCTCCGTTTCCACCAGTTCCAGAGGCCGCCGGTCCGTTTTCAGATCGCAGATCCTTGACAAATAAAGGGCCTTCATACCTTTTCCCCTTCCTTGCACGCGTTTTTACCGTTCCTGATCATCTGACTATATTCACTCAAGTTACTGCATGATAATGCGCATCGAGGGACGTGGATCGCTATACGGGAAAGACGTCCTCCGGCCGCCAAGCTATCATGCCGGCAGTTGCCGCAGTGCATCTGCAGCTATCGTTCGCCAATACATCGAGCGGTAACGATCTTCTTAATCAGAAAATACATCTGCACGATCTCCCTATAAACTTTTTGGATCTTTCGTGGGTGTTGGACAAACATGACAATTCGAGACGCTTTGCACAACTCGGCAATTTTTTTATTCGTTGTTCCTCAATATTCTCGCCGAAAAAGTGGTTGTTCAAAGTTAACATATTGTAATTGCTTGTCATTTAATTTATTATGTGCCATATTTCCTTATGAAAGGCCTCCTCCTCCAGCAGTGGTTCAGCATCGATTCCGACCCTGAACTGGAAACCCAAATCAACGACAGAATATCCTTCAAAAAGTTCCTGGGGCTCTCCTTTGAGAATGATGCTCCCGATCATTCAACTTTCTCCCGGTTCAGGGGCAGATTCTCCAAAGATACCATGCGCATGATCAACAACGAACTCCTTAACCAATTCGCCGCCAAGGGCTTAACCATCAACGCATAGGAAAGGAGGAATTGTTATATCGCCAGAGAGCAGCATAAACTGCTCAAAAAATGACCGCAACTGGAGGTAAATGAACTCGCCATAGCAAAAATATCATCCCCGGCTACTTTCACCTGCCGAATATTGAAAATGTAATCCTGAATAATCGGTCTCAAAACTGCTCCCTGGTAAAATTTGTCGATGTTCAAACCTGATGACATCGTAAAAAGCGCAAAAGCTGATTCTCAAGCTGCCGGCCGCGGCCCTCTTTGCTTTTTTTAGCCTCCCGACCGGCCGTAGCGAGGCGATGCCCGGCCTTACGCCCGGCCTCGATACCGCAGGGCAAGGACGGTGATGTCGTCCGACTGGGGTTCCGCGCCGGCAAATGCCTTAACCGCACCAAAGACGCATTCCACCAAAGCTTCGGGATCTCGGCCCGGACAGGCGGCCAGGGTCTTCAACAGCGCCGCGTCGGAAAAGAACTCCTTGCGTTCATTCATGGCCTCCGTAACGCCGTCGGTATATAGGAAGAGGGTATCGCCGGGGTGCAAATCGAGCCGCAGGATTTCGTAGGAGGCGTCTTCCATGATGCCCAGGAGGAAACCTTCGGGTGAATTGAGCCAACCGACCTCGCCACCTGCGGAGAGCAGCACGGGAAGATTGTGTCCGGCATTGGAAAAAAGGAGCTCCCCGGTTTTGAAATTCAGGATTCCGCAACAAACGGTTACGAACATGGAGGAGTCGTTATCCTTGCAGAGTTCTTGATTTACCTGCTCCAGGGCGTGGGATGGAAAGACGGACTGGCCGGCGATGCCCTTGATCAGGGTCTTGGTCACCGCCATGAACAATGCCGCCGGGACCCCTTTCCCCGAGACATCGCCAATGGAAAAGAAGACATGCTCGTCATCGACGAGAAAGAAATCATAAAGATCGCCGCCCACCTCTTTCGCCGGCTCCAGGGCGGCGAAGATGTCGAATTCCTCCTTTTCCGGAAAGGGCGGGAAATGCTTGGGGAGGAAGCTCATCTGGATCGTCCGGGCGATCTTCAGTTCACTTTCGATGCGCTCCTTGGCCGCGGTGGTTGCGGCGAGATTGCTGATATACTCCTTCAGGGCCACCTGCATGTTCTGAAAGGAAAGGGAGAGGGCCTCCACCTCGTCGTGAGAACGGACCGCGGGCACCTCCACCTCCAGATTCCCCTTGGCGATCTCCCCCGCCTTGTCGGCAAGGACCCGCAGGGGCCTGGTGATCGTCCCCGAAATCACGAAGATGACGATCAACAGGGCAAGAAAGCCCGCGCCGCCTATACCGAGAATGACGGCCCTAAGCCTGTTGATCCCCGCAAAGAGACTCTCCTCGGGGAAGACCACCCCGATGGACCAGCCCAGCGTCGGCAGCGGGGCGTAGTACATCCAGGCCGGCTGGCCGGCGAAGTGGCTCTTCACGGTCACGAACCCCTTCCCACCCCGAATCATCTTCCGGCCGATTTCTCTCAAGCCTGGGTCATTTTTGGCCTCGGCGATGCTGAAGATACTTTCCTGCATGATATAGTCCTTCCGCGGGTGGGAAACGAAAACCCCGTTGCGGGAGATGAGGAAGGAATAGCCGGCCTGATGCGGGGTGAGTTTCTCGATGATTTCCATGAGCCATTCCAGGGAGATGTCCGCCGTCACGATCCCCTTGAAAGCCTTCTCCCCCCCCTGGTGGGTGTAGAAGGGAACGGAATAAGTGGACATCATGATGTTTCCCGCTCCTTCGTCGAAGTAAGGTTCGCTCCAGACGGCCTTGCCCAGTTCTTTGGGGATTTGGTACCAGTCCCAGTAGAAATACTGGTATTCCTCGTTTCCTAAAAAAGACGGCACCAGGCCGCCGTATTTCCCCCGGCAGATATATGGGGCGAAATACAGGGTCTCCGTAGCGAAGCCATAGGGCTCATAGGCAACGGTGGAACCGAAGATCTCGGGGTTGGTCTGGAGCAGATCGATGATCTGCTTCTGCAAGACCGGCAACGTCGGCTTCTCGCCCTGAAGATTGCGGGCCAGATAGGAGGGGACCTTCTCCACGCCTCCCAGAATCACCTCGATCTTGCTCACCGTGGCCAGGGTCACCGCTTCGGCATTCCTCTCCACATTGGCGAGGATCTCATTGCGAAAGTAATAGGAACTGTAGCCGAAGGCGGCGACGAAGATTACCGCCGTCGCGGTGAGGATGAAGAGGGACATCCGGAAAGCCAGGCCTCCCCGGCCGGCCTCTTTAAGGTCTTTCCAGACAAGGGGCATAGAACTCACCGAAAGGGGGAATGGTCTTGATGAGGCCGCTTTTCCGCAACTCACCGGCCACCGTCTCGTAATCACCGGGATTGAGGGCTCCGATGGGGATCTTGGCGTCCCCGGGCTGAATCAGGTCCTTCATCCTCTTGAGCATCCATTGCTGATGGACCCGGTTGCCGCCCGTATGGGCCTCTTTGATGTATTTCATTACGATGTCCGTGGCCTCATCCGGATGAGCGAAGGCATACTCCCACCCCTTGCGGGAGGCCCGGACAAACCGGCAGCAGCCTTCCCGATCCCGCTCGTAGGTCTCCTTAAGGACATAAATCCCGTCTTCGGGAAAGTTGAGGCCGTGCCGGTCAAAAAAGAAGGCCGTCAGTTCGTCCTCGTTTACGCCGGCGTTGATGATGGAGTGATACTCGTTGTACCACATAGCGGAGGCGGCATCGACGCCGCCACGCAAGAATAGATTGACAGTCGCCCCCTGGACGACGGTCTTGACGTTCAGGCCGTACTTCCGGAAAAAGGCCTGGGGCTGAACCTGGAAGTTCGGCCACAGGCTGATCTTTTTGTGGTTCAAATCCGCCGGTTTCGTGATGCCCCGCTCCTTTTTTGCCACGAGGATGAAGCCGGAGCGTTGCATGATCTGACCGATATTGAGGAGGGGGATCTGCTTGTCCCGCTGCTGGAGGGCTTCGGAGAGGAACATCGTGGTGAAGTCCGCCCGCCGTTCCGCCAGCATTGCGGCGGCGGGGGCATCCGGGCCCCCTTTGAGGATCTTCAGCTCGATGCCCTCTGCCCGGTAAAATCCCTTTTCAAAGGCTACATAATAACCGGCAAACTGGGCCTGGGGCAGCCACTGGGGGAGGAAGGTCATGGTCCGGAGTTCCGCTGCCCCGGGCGGGGCCGCACAGAGAAAAACGATCAGCAACACCGCGGCCGCGGCAAGCAATCTGCCACGAAATGCGACAACCGCGCCGTTTCGACGTGCCGACCGCACCGGAACGTTCGTTCCCCGGAAACCGGGCTGCCTGCCTCCTTTCCGCTTCCGTTCCATGACCGGGCCGGCAGGGTATGGTGCGTACATAGAGGTCTCAGGAGTCATTGTTTCCCGTTTTTGACATACCCTTAAAAAATCTCGATTTCGAACATGAAGCAAGTTTTACATACATGATCGTTCCGGACGCAACGATAGATAATAATATCCGGGTATTTAAGGACATTTTCATATAAAAGCTCCGTTTTCAGATCCATAGAGTTCAAGCGTGTTCGGGAGATGCCGGCTTCACCATTCCCTCCGCACCTTGACGCCTCGTTCATGCAAATACTCCTTCAATTCACCGATGGAGTAGGTCCGGTAATGGACGATGGAGGCGATCAGGGCGGCATCGGCCTCTCCCCGGGTCAGGACCGCGTAGAGATGCTCCGGTCTCCCCGCCCCCCCGGAGGCAATTACGGGGATCCCCACCGCCGCGGAAACCAGACGGGTCAGGTCATTCTCATACCCTTTCTGGGTGCCGTCGGCATCGATGGAATTCAGGCAGATCTCCCCGGCGCCCCGGCGTTCCCCTTCTTTTGCCCACTGCAGGGCATCCCACCCTGTATAGATCCGGCCTCCGTGGATCACGATCTCATATCCCGAGGGGATCTCCGGACGGGCGGCAACTTTCTTGACATCCATCCCCAAAACGACACACTGACTGCCGAAGATACGGGCGCCTTCATCAATGATATCCGGGTTTTTCACCGCTTCGGAATTGACGCTCACCTTTTCTGCCCCGGACAGGATCACGGCGCGCATGTCCTCCACGCTACGAATGCCTCCCCCTACGGAAAAGGGGATGAAGATCGTTTCCGCCACCCGGCGGACGACCTCCAGCATGATGTTCCGGCCTTCCGAGGATGCGGTGATGTCGTAGAAAACAATCTCGTCGATCCCCTGCTCGTAATAGATCCGGGCGGCCTCCACCGGATCGCCGATATCCGTATTGCCTCGGAATCTAATCCCTTTGGTCAGTTTTCCATCCCGAACGTCCAGACAGGCGATGATCCTTTTACTGAGCATCGGCGCCTCCCCAGCGGCAGAAATTGGCCAGGATCCGCAGCCCCGGGGCACCGCTTTTCTCAGGGTGGAACTGCACCGCAACCAGATTCCGGTGGGCAAGGGCGGAGCAGAAACGAAGGCCGTATTCCGTTCGACCCAGGATGTGAGCCGTATCGGCGGGATCGGGATAAAAGGAATGCACGAAATAATATTCCGCCGCCGGCAAGCCGGCAAAGACGGGATGGGGGCGGGAGAATTCCACCCGGTTCCAGCCCATATGGGGGATCTTCAATGCCCTTTCCCCTTCCCGCAGGCCGTCGGGAAAACGGCGGACCCATCCCGGCACCAGGTCCAGGCAAGGGGTGTCATTTTCCTCACTATGGGAAAAGATCACCTGGGTGCCGAGGCAGATCCCCAGCAGGGGCGTACCGGCGGCAAGGCATTCCCGGAGCCAGGTGTCCATCCCCAGACGGCGGAGGTTGGTCATGGCCTCCCCGGCCGCCCCCACGCCGGGAAGGATGATCCGGTCACATCCGGAAAGCTCGCGCGGATCGGCGGTAACCGTCCAGGACGCGCCCAGGTATTGGAGTGCCCGGGCGACGCTGGTGAGGTTGCCCGCCTTATAGTCAATGATTCCGATCACTTTTTACAACCTTACCGGTATCCATGCGGGCCCGAACGCTGTTTTTTGCGACGCCGCCCGCAACCGCTGCCCAAGCTAAACTATTTGCCTTAAAAATTCAAATGTTTATTGTTTGACTTTTTGCGATGCCGTCATTTTTTGACTTCCTGGAGGACGCGATTCCGAGTCTGTCCTTGAAAATATTTGCGAATCATGCCAAACGAATATCCTGGCAATTGCGGCGGGACACCGCCGGTCAACGACCGGGCCACCGTCACGGAACCCCACATACCGACCGGGCGGGGTCGGGAAACCATACCGGCGTGAACAGCAAGCCGCCCTTTATGCCGGCATGAAGGAGACGGGGATCGAACTCGAAACGTATTGAGCAATCATGACCGAAGCCAATCTCACGGACCTGCAGGGGCTCCTGGAACATATTACCTATTTCAACGAAGAGACCGGATACGCCATTATCAAAGTCAAAGTCTCCGGGCATAAGGATCTGGTCGCCTGCGTCGGCAATCTCATCCATCCCACCCCCGGCGAAATCGTCGCCATGAAGGGGGAGTGGACCAATCACGAGAAATACGGCCGCCAGTTCCGGATCGTCACCTGCGAGACCAAGACCCCCGCCTCGGTTTACGGGGTGCAGAAATACCTCGGCTCGGGGCTGATCAAGGGCATCGGCCCCGTCATGGCCAAGCGGATCGTCGGCAAATTCGGCCGGAAGACCCTGGAGATCATCGAAAACAAAACGGAGCGGCTCAAGGAAATACCGGGGATCGGCGAAGGAAGGATCGCCATGATCCGCAAGGCCTGGAACGAACAGAAGGAGATCCGCACGGTCATGCTCTTCCTCCAGACCCACGGTGTCAGCGTGGGCTTCGCCGCCAAGATCTTCAAGCAATACGGCCGGGAAGCGATAAAAATCGTTCAGGAAAATCCCTATCGCCTCGCCGCGGACATCTTCGGCATCGGTTTCATCAC
>JAKQIZ010000155.1 GCA_029561465.1 Deltaproteobacteria bacterium
CCTATTCACCTTTAAATAACTTCCGTTATTCAAATACAGACGCCCGCCCGTCCAATCAGCCTGACCCTCTATCGTCAGTTTCCCATTACTTAAATATTTGTAATCAGTACCCTCTATCGTCAGCGTCTTCCCCGGTAACAGGGACAATCCTCCCCCGCCTGCCCCTAAGCTGATAGTGCCGCCGCTCCAGGTATTGGCGCCCGTCAGGCTCACATTGCCGCTGCCGGCCAGGGTACCACCGGATAGGTTGAGGTTATTGATCGTCGAGGTGCCGTTTACCGTCAGGGTACCGCCGGTAATGCTTAGGGAATCGTCGCAGGTGAAAGCGGCCACCTTATATGATGACCCACTGGAGATCGTTACGATGGGATCGGCGCCGGCACGACTGATGACGACATTGTCAAAATCAGTCCCCGTAGTGGGAACGCCCCGGCTCCAGTTGGCCGCCGTAGCCCAGGTGCCGTTGGCGTCGGTATTCCAGTGGGTCGAGATGGCGCCGGCGGTAAGAATCAGATTGTTTGCCGCGGAGGCATCCGTATTGAAGGTGACATCTTCCGGGTAATTGAATGTGGCGAAATTACCACTTTTGGTCCCCGCGGTAAGGACGGTGAAGGCGTTGTTTTTACTCGTCAGGAAGCCGTTGAACTCCGTGACGTTAAGGGTCCCGCCCAGAGTAGCGGTGCCGGATACCGCCAGGACATCGTATTGCCCGGAGGACGTACCCTCCAGCTCAATATTGACATTACCGGAATTGTTTAAATTACCCGTTATGGAAAGGGTGCCGGTGGTATCTCCGTTGGTCGGCCCCGGCCTCAGGGTGCCGGTGTTCGTCAGCGTATTGTTTGCGCCCACATCCAATGTACCGCTACCGCCGATCGTTCCGGCGTTGGTGAAGCCCCCGGTCTTCCGGAAAGTGGCACCCGAAGTGACTTCAATGGCCCCTATCGTGGCCAGGCTGCCGTCGACGCTCAGGCTGCCCGTATTTGCTTGCAGATCGAACATCCCCGCGTTGTTTACCGTGCCGTTGATGCCGAGAGTCTGGTCCGCCTTCGATGTCTTGATCAGAGTGCCGTTATTGTTGAATGTATTGCCGCCGCTGCCGGCCCAGGCCAGGGGCGTCCCGCTCGTCCCTTGGAGGTCAATGGTCCCGTCGGCGTTGTTGTTCAGTGTTGCCGAGTTGTCCAACTTGAGCTGACCGCTCCCGCTGATCGTTATCGTCCCCGTATTGTCCCAGGTCTTGGCCTCCAGACGGGGGTTCCCGGTGATGTTCACTGTCCCGCCTGTGGTCAGGAGACCAGCATCTGTTATGGCGACGCCCTCCATGGTGACGGCGTTATTGAGGGTCAGGTTCTGGGTGCCCTGGAGGGTCCCGGCAGCCAGGTAGAGGGAGGGCCCGCCGGCGCCCATGGTCTGGACCGCGTCCACCTGGATCGTCCCCGACGTCAACTTGACCTGACCGGTCCCGGTGAAGAGCCCCGTTTCGGCGTCGCTGGGCCGATCCCATCCGTAGACGGAGGCACTGCCACCATTGAAGTTGAGGGTCGAATCCGCACCCAGGGCGAAGGTCCCCGTATGGGAGCCGCTGTTGGCTATAGTCAGGGCCCCCGTGCTGTCCCCCAGGGTGAAGGTCCCGTAATTGTTGATGTCCCCGTTGATGTCGAGGATCTGGTCCGCATCCGTATTTTTGGTCAGCTTCCCATAATTGTTGAACGTATTGCCGCCGCTGCCGGCCCAGGCCAGGGGCGTCCCGCTCGTCCCTTGGAGGTCAATGGTCCCGTCGGCGTTGTTGTCCAGTGTTGCCGAGTTGTCCAACTTGAGCTGACCATCGTCCTTAATGGTTATGGCTCCGTCATTGTTCCATATCATTCTGTCTAGGCGATTAGTGCCAGTTATGTTCACCGCCCCGCTGGTGGTAAGTATCCCCGTGCCCGCTCCGTCAAGGATGCCTCCCAAAAGGTTCAGGTTGTTAATGACCGTCGCCCCGCCCAAGGTGAGGGTGCCGCTGGTAACATTCACGGTGCCGCTGCCGCCGGTGGCCGTCAGGCCGCCCCCGTTGGTGTTGATGTTGGCGGCGATGTTCGTGGCGCCGCCGCCGCTGGTATCCGAGTCGGCAATGAAGGTTAGGTTCAATTTCCCGCTGCCGGATGTTATCGCCTGACTGAGAATGACATCGTTGTTACTCTGCAGTGTCAGGTTACCAGTGCCTGTTCCCGAATCTTTGAGAATTGCATGAGAAATCGTCAAGTCCCCGTTTGTGCCAGCTGCTTTAAGAGTCACACTGTTGTCGCCCATTTTTATACCGGTGATCTCGTTAACAGTGCCGACAAAGAAAGATCCGTTATTATTGAAATCGATTGTTCCCGTCGCCTCGGAAGCAAACGTTTCGACACTATTACTTGTACTGTTAAGGGTGTATGTTCCCGCTCCCCTCAGTCCCAATCCACTTAGCGTCATGGCCCCGTTTTGGGCTACGGCCCCTGTGGTGTCTAAGGTCAAGTTATAATTTGAACCCGAGACACTATCACCAAAGTTTATATTTCCATTTGTTCCTGTATTACTCAGTATGGCATTTGTAGATAGGGTCAACAGACCACCATAGGTTTGGGAGGCGTCTTGAGTTATCACATTTCCATTAAGATCATACGTAGTACCGCTTGCCGTTTTGAAAGCAACACCGGTGGTTACAGTCAGGTTGTTATTAGAAATGCTGTATAATATGTCACTGTCAGATAGACTTCCTTTCGCAGTAGCCAAGGTTGAGTTGGTAATAGAGCCTGTTGAGAGATTCTTTAAATATAAAGCCCCTGTATACAGATCGAGGCCCGTCATATCCGATCCATTAGCAGTATGCACCGAAGCCCCCTTGGTGTCATTGCCGAAAACATACGTAAGCGTGGGAACGTTATTGGCAACGGAATTGCCGGGCAGGGCAAAGTAATAAAACCCGTTTGCCCCGGTGTAGACTTGGCTCAATGCCGACCCGCTTGCTGCTAGCTTTATAGGCTTGCCGCCTCCTGTTACATCGAGCATGCCAGAGACAATCTGTGGTTCACCGCTGAACTGCCATTTCAGATAGGGGTAGGAAACGCCTCCCGTCTTGATACCCCAGATTTCTGCAAAGTCCCAGGATTGAAATGTGGAATAACTCATCATATCAGCAGTTGTTCTGCCATATGTGCTATCCGTACCACCGCCTATCATATACTGCTGGCCTGAGGTCTGCGTGTCCCAATAGCTTTTACTTACAGTTCCACCATTATTTATCCCCACCAGACCACCGATATTAGAAGACCCGCTCACAAAACCCGTACTGTAGGTATTGCTGATCATCCCACTGTTGTTCCCCACAAGCCCACCAACACCTATGCTCCCTGTCACCGTACTTTTCGTGTAACTATCCGTGATGGTACCAACATCGTTCCATCCCACAAGTCCGCCTGTATAGTAGCGTTCACCGTTCACAACTCCAGTAGCGTAGCTTTTGGTGATTGTGCCATTGTTGTATCCCACCAGGCCTCCAGTATAGTCGCGGGTACAAGCAATATCCCCTGTCGAGTAGCTGTTTGCTATATCCCCTCCATTCGCTCCTACAAGACCGCCGATATATGCGTCACCCTTTATATCCCCTGTTGCATGGCTATTGGTAACGGTACCATTGTGGTTCTCACCCACAAGGCCACCAACACTGCTTCCACCTGTCACGGTAGCTGCCGAATAACTTTTCTTGATGTTGTTGCTGTCATTGTACCCCACCAATCCGCCGATATAGCTACCAGAACCTGCCACAGAACCTGTAGTGTAGCTGTTGGAGATGTTTCCAACATTATAACCCACCAGTCCACCGACACGATCAAGTCCTGTTACATCAACATCTGTCAACCCTACATGCCGCACAGTGCCGATACTGCCAACAGAACCGAAAAGGCCCACATAATTGGTTGAGGAACGAGCAATCGTGAGATTTGAAATGGTGTGTCCAAGACCGTCAAAGGCGCCATCATAAGATGTTATAGGGGCAAAACCGGCGCTATTATTCCAATTAATGGTGTCGGAGGCGTCGATGTTCGCACCTAGCGCATATTTTCCAGAAAGGTTGCCAGCCATACCCTGTAGGTCGGTGCCTGTTGTGCTACCCTGGTTTCCCAGAGAGGTGATTACATAGTATGTAACTGGATTGCCAATGGCGCCCAGAGTGGTCGAGAAGTTATTCCCAGCAGGCAGGTTAACTGGGGCATTGAGGGTGTATGTGGACTCAGTGCTATTGATATAGCCGTCACTCGCCCCCTGTCCGAAAAGCAAGGACATTTGTGCTGTACCCGAACCGAAGAGTTCCTTATTGATCTCAATATTGCGGTAGGCATTCAGGGTGAGTTTGTTAGCCGACCAAGTGATGCTGTCATTAACGAAAATGTCGCCATTTTCACTACCACTTTGATTATTGGTTTGGATTGTGACATCGGATGTTTTTAAATTATCGCTTACTGTGGCACCAGTCATGTCCCCGCCACTGGCGGCAATAGTGAAATCCAAGGGATCGAGGAGCCAGTTGCCGGTGAGGCCTTTGGGGGCCAGGGTGTTCACTCTTGCCGTATCCAGAATGGAGAGTTTATGGCCAGATGTTTCCACGAAGCCGCCGTTGCCGGAAAGGAAACCGCCCTGCGCGCTGATCTTCCCGGCAACGGAAGTGTCGCGGTCCGACCAGACGATGACCTTGCCGCCGTCACCCACCGTGGCAGCGTCGGCTTTGATCGCCGCATTCTTCCCGATATAGGTGGCCTCCGCATTGGGGACGGCGGCGTTCCTGCCCTGATAGTCGCCGCCCATGAGAACCGTGCCGCCTCCCGTCGCCCCCGAGGCATCCACCATGGCGTTATCCGTCAGGCCGACCCGGCGGCCCAGGACCTGGATCTCCCCGCCCCGGCCGTCGCTCCCCGCGGCGGTTACCGTCCCGGAAACGAGAGTCGTCCCCGCCCCGCCTTGCAGCTTGATTTCCCCGCCTGTGGCCCCGTTGGCGGTTGTGACGCTGTCCTTGCCCAGGGTGAGGCCCTTGCTGGCCTTGAAATATATCTTGCCGTTTTCCCCCACCACGGCGCTGTCGGCCTTCACGATCCCCTTTTGGTCGATCAGTCCGCCGTAGATCCCCACCCGGCCGCTCTCGGCAATTATCTTACCCAGGTTTAACGCGGCGTTCTCCGGGGCGCTCACCGTCACGGCGATGTAGGGATTCAAGGAATCGACCATCTGGACGCTGTGGCCGGCGGCCAGGATCACGTCCCCTTGGGGGGAATTGATGATCCCCGTGTTCTTGATATCCGGGGCGATGAGATAGACTTGGCCGCCCAGGGGGGTGGTGATGGTCCCCTGGTTCTCGATGAGACCCGCCTTGATCCCCGCGGTAAAGTTGTATCTACCCGCGAGGAAATCCTGGTTGCTCAGGTTCAGGGTGGAGGCGATGAGGCCATTGACGTCGATCCGCGCCCCTGGTCCGAAGAGGATGCCGTTGGGATTGATGAGGAAGACCCGGCCGTTGGACTGGAGGGCGCCGAGGATCGCCGAGGGGTCCTGGCCGACGACGCGGTTCAGAACGGCGCTGAGGCTGTGTTGTTGGACGAAGCGGGTCAGTTCGTTCGCGCCGATGGAGAATCCCTGCCAGTTGATGATGCTGTTGGGACTGTTGGTCACCGTCAGGGTGTTGCCCTGGTTCTGGAAGGTGACATTCCCGTTAACCACCTGAGGCCCGTAAGGATTGGCGAAGGCGAGATTGGCGCTGAAGAAGAACAGGGCAATGAGGCAGAAAAGCTTGCGGCGGCAGGAACTGATTCTGTTTATTTTTCCCTTGTTACGATAAGGACGGCAATCTTTTTCTTCCTTCATGATCCTATCCTCATTGCGGTCGTTTCTTAAAAGGTCAGCACCGCCCGAATGTGAAAGCGGCTGTTTCCCCGGTCCCCCGTCAAGCCCGGATTAAGCACATAGCCATAATCCAGGGCCATGGTGAGAATCTTCATGATATCCAACCGGATGCCGACACCGGCGCTCGTCAGGGTCATCCGTCCCTCATCCCCCGGCTGGACGTTGACTCCGGATACCTGGCCGATGTCGTAAAATGCCAACAGGCGGCAGAGGCTCTTCGGGAGAGACAGCCACTGGGTAAGGTTCGGCGTGTATAGTTCCGCGCTTCCGAAAATCCCCCGGTCGTTGGCGACTTCCCGTTCATCGAAGCCCCGGACGGAAGTGGCCCCGCCCAATCCGAACTGCTCCCCGGGGATGAGGGCCGAATCGGTGTATTGCCCATTGAAAACGAGACGGAACTGCCAGTCCTGGGGCAGGACGTAACCGAGATTGCCCCCGTAGCGGAAAATCGTGTAATCCGCCGGGGCGTTGGTCCGCACCTGGCTGAAATCCGCTTCCTTGCCGCCGGTGCAGACAGGTATGTTCCGGAACAACCCCACATTGAAACCCGTTTCCGCACCGGTGAACTGCATGGAGCCGCCGTAGCTGAGGCTCAGGGGAGTGACGCGGACACTTGTATCCAGAGGAATCCCGGCCAGATTGACGTTGTTTTGATAATCCCGGAAATCGACTCCATAGATCAGTTTATGTTCATAGCGGCCGAGGCGCGTCAGGGTCTGGTTGTAACGCCCCCCCGCCACCGTTCCCTTGCCGCTCACCGCCAGATTGGCCGTGCCCATGGGTAGGGTTCCCGAATCCACATCCGAATAGCCGCCGAAAAGATCGATGGAATCGGACCAGGCGTAGATGGGAATATGGTAGCTGGCGCCGTAGATGCTCACCTCCTTGATATGATCGGGAGAGGTAGTGTACATGGCGGTGAATAAATGGTCCAGGTCAGCCACGTTGGCATGCTGCACGAGCACCCCCGTCCGGGCTTTCCCCGTTTGACGGGTTCCCGAATTATCTCCCATGAAGGCGATTTTCCATGGTCTCTCATCCGTCACCTTGAGGACGGCGTTGACCTCGTTTTCCTTCTCCCCTCCCTGCATCTGGAGGTTGACCTTTTTGGCGGGATTTTCGTTGGCCGTGCGCAGATTCGTAGAGATGCGGTCGATATTGGGAGGCACGCCTTCCCGCAGGGCCGGGAGACTCTTCCGGATATTCCCCTGGCTGAAATAACGGTTTCCTTCCACCTTTACCGCTCCCATTCGCGCCTCCATCACCCGAAACATCACCTCGCCCCGCTCCAGGGCCTGCTCCGGAAGGAACACCTGGATCGCCGTGTAGCCACGGCGGTGATAGGCCTGCTCCAGGGCCTCCAGGGCCTCCTGCACCGTGCCAAAATCACTGTCCTTCCCCGTGTAAGGGGTCAGGATCTTGTCGATGGCGCCCTGGGTGAGGAGGCTGTTTCCCTCCACCCGGTAGCTACGGATCTCAAAGCGGGGCGTCCCCTCTCCTTGGAGCTCAGCGGCGTAATTTGCCGTCGGGAGCACAAAAAAGGGCATTTCCAACAGCAGCAAGATTAAAAAGCAGCGTACAATCAAGGGAATATTAATCTTCCGAACCCCCCGTGGAGATGTTTTAACACCGATATGAAAAAATCGACCGCCCGGATAAGATGTGATGCGATTATGAAACCCAATTAATATATGAAGATGAGGTGTCGATGTACCAAAGCGAGATTTTGCCCGCCAACATTTTATACAAGAGCTTTGAAAAACTCCCTTGCAGTCTCCACATCGTCATACCGGCGACAGCCCGTAGCCATCGCTTTCAACAACTTTCCGGATTCCGGGTCGGGCCCGCCCCGTGCCACGATACGGGGCCCGTAATGACAGAAGGAGGCGTTTTTCAAAGGTCTCATGCATGGCATCACAAGTCAACGCCATGCAGCCATTCCCCTATGTGATCGGGTAATCCATAAAACACTGGATTATCCGGTCAAGCCGGACAATGACAAATACCTGTTCAACATGGAGCCATGTATGGTAATAAGAATGATGACATAGTATCTTGCTGTTTTAAAAAAATGCAAGAAAAAAAGCGATGAAACGGATAAACACTTTCTTAAAAAACAACATACATTTTCATTCCCTTTTGTGACGGGACACCGTCACGGACGTTGGTCCCGTCAATTCTCCTTGACATTACGGGGCTCCTCCTCATATTCTTTCTTAGAGCTTTGAAAAACTCCCTTACCCCGGGACAGGCAAACGGCGACGGATAAACAATCCTCGCCAGCCAAAAAGCAGATCGCCCTGGTGATGAAAACCCTCACCAATCCTTTCTTCGTGGAGATGGAGAAGGGGGCCCGCAAGGCGGAACAGGAGTTGAACATCAATCTCATCGTGAAGACGGGAGCGAAGGAAACATCTATAGAGCAGCAGATCGCCATCGTCGATGAACTGATCCGCAACCGGGTGGAAGCCATCGTCATCGCCCCGGCCAGCTCCGTGGAGATCATCCCCATCCTCAAGAAGGCCCAGGATACGAAGATCGTCATCGTCAACATCGACAATCAGGTCGATCCCGAACTCTCCCGGAAGATGGGCTTGACGGAGGTGCCATTCATCAGCGTGGATAACGAAAAAGGGGCCTATCTGGCCGCCGGTACATCAGCGACGGGATCAAGAAACCGACCAAGGTCGCCATTCTCGAAGGAATCAGGAGCGCGAAGAGCGCCGAACAGCGCCGAACAGCGCAAGGCCGACGCCGTAAAGGCCTTCGGGGAGAATCGGAACATCCGCATCGTCGCCTCCGAAACGGCCAATTGGAGGATCGACGAGGCCTTCGACGTGACGGCGAAAATCTTTAATCGTGTCGCTGCCTGCCGCTGTTTATCGCCCCC
The DNA here is from genome assembly GCA_029561465.1 of Deltaproteobacteria bacterium. Lineage (GTDB taxonomy): Bacteria > Desulfobacterota > Syntrophia > Syntrophales > UBA8958 > UBA8958. Next base: position 8,804 of record JAKQIZ010000155.1, read on the forward strand.
GAAACCCGCAAGATTCTGATTATTACCGTTGCGTCGAGGACCACTTCGAGACCTTTGTCCGGATCTATGACGATCGTTTCTTCCGGCAGTACGGATTCTGGCGGCCTTATCTGGAAAGGGTCATATACCGCGGAGATCCCCAATACTCCTGGGACGATTACATCCAGGCATGACGCTTTGAAAAATTGAGGCGTGCAGCAGAGGTCTGTCCGAAAAGCACCTCAAAATGCCTACCTGACGGGCAATTCGTCCGGAAACAGAGCCGATGGCGCCAGAAG